>NZ_JBFJMY010000010.1:0-24862 GCF_041633695.1 Hydrogenophaga sp. | reverse complement strand
GTGGCTCATCCACACCTTGAGCATGCCGTGGCCTTCGGGCGTGGTGAAGTCGGCAATGTCTTTCAGCAAGGCGGTGTGGCCATGGGCGCGCACCTCGGCATAACCGAATTCACGGTGCGAGGAAGCCTCCACCTGGCCACCCAGTTGAACCGTCATGGCGAACATACCGTAGCAAATGCCCAGCACCGGCACCGCCAGATCCCAGACCGCTTGCGGCGCGCGCAGGTCTTGGGCCTCGTAGGTGCTGGCGTGGCTGCCCGACAGGATCACGCCCTTGAGTTGACCATCGGCCGCGAATTCTTTCACCCATTCGCTGCTCACGTCACAGGGGTGCACCTCGCAATAGACGTTCGCTTCGCGCACACGGCGCGCGATCAGCTGGGTGACTTGGGAGCCGAAATCGAGGATCAGGATTTTCTGGTGCTGCATGGCGATGGAAGCAATTGGAATTCAGAAAACAAACGGGCCGACTGACAAGGCGGCCCGAGGAATGCGATAACCCTTTGAAGGGCACCGCGGAACCGGCTTTGCCGGGCCGCTGGTGCCGCCCCCTTGGGTGGTGACGCCGAAGGCGGCGCGGGGGGCATCTCATCCAACGGCGCGGGGGGAAAGCTCACTCCGCCCGGTAATTGGGCGCTTCCTTGGTGATCTGCACGTCGTGCACATGGCTTTCTCGGATACCGGCCGAGGTGATCTCCACGAACTCGGCCTTGTGGCGCATGTGCTCGATGCTGGGGCAACCGCAATAGCCCATGGAGGCACGCAGACCGCCCGCCATCTGGAAGATGATGGAGACCACCGAGCCCTTGTAGGGCACGCGGCCTTCAATGCCTTCGGGCACCAGTTTGTCGGCGTTCGGGTTGCCGGTGCTGGACTCCTGGAAATAGCGGTCGGCGCTGCCCTGCTGCATGGCGCCAATGGAGCCCATGCCCCGGTAGCTCTTGTAACTGCGGCCCTGGTACAGCACGATCTCGCCGGGCGATTCTTCGGTGCCGGCGAACATACCGCCCATCATCACCGTGTTGGCGCCGGCCGCGATGGCCTTGGCGATGTCGCCGCTGTAACGAATGCCGCCATCGGCAATCAGGGGCACGCCCGTGCCCTGCAACGCGGAAGCCACATTGTCGATCGCCATGATCTGGGGCACGCCCACACCGGCCACGATGCGGGTGGTGCAGATGGAGCCAGGGCCAATGCCCACTTTGACGCCGTCGGCACCGGCTTCGGCCAGGGCCAAGGCCGCGCCGCCGGTGGCGATGTTGCCGCCGATCACGTCGATCTGCGGGTAGTTCTGCTTGACCCAGCGCACGCGCTCGATCACGCCCTTGCTGTGGCCGTGCGCGGTGTCGACCACAATGGCATCGACCCCGGCTTTGACCAGCGCTTCCACGCGTTCTTCTGTGCCCTCACCCACACCCACCGCCGCGCCGACGCGCAGGCGACCCGCCGCGTCGCGCGCAGCGTTCGGGAAATTGAGCTGTTTGGTGATGTCTTTGACCGTGATCAGGCCCTTGAGCTCAAAACCGTCGTTCACCAGCAGCAGGCGTTCCAGCTTGTGCTTGTTGAGCAAGGTCTTGGCCTCGGCCGGCGTGGTGCCGTCGGGCATGGTGATCAGGCGCTCGCGTGGCGTCATGATTTCGCTCACCGGCAAATCAAACCGGGTCTCAAAACGCAAGTCCCGCCCCGTGACGATGCCCACCACTTTGCCCGCGTCGACCACGGGGAAACCGGAGATGCCCAAATCCTCGGACAGCTTCATGACCTGGCGGATCGTGGTCTGCGGTGTGATCACGACCGGATCGCGCAACACGCCAGATTCGTAGCGCTTGACCTTGGCCACCTGCGCGGCCTGCTCTTGCGCCGTCAGGTTCTTGTGGATGATGCCAATGCCGCCTTCCTGGGCAATGGCGATGGCCAGACGCGCTTCCGTCACCGTGTCCATGGCAGCAGAAACCAGGGGCAGGTTGAGCTGGATGTTGCGGGAAAACTGGGTAGCGAGCGAGGTGTCCTTGGGCAGGACCTGGGAGTACGCGGGCACCAACAAGACATCGTCGAAGGTGAGCGCTTTGCCGAGTAGGCGCATGGGGAAAAGCTCCAAAAACACGATTGTATCCGGGTGACCGACCTCCCGATTCGGCAGAGGGACTTCGCCACACAGGCCAAGACCTTGGAAAATGTGGGCTTTCCGCACTTCCTTGCGTGCGAAGGCGCAACAGAAACCCCGCTTGGGCGTGCGCGAACGCTAAACTGCCGCTATGGACAAACGACGCTCTACCGCATTGCATTGGCGTGCCCCCTTGCTCGCCGCCCTGACCGCCCTGGCTTGCAGCGCCGCCCTTGCACAGTGGCAATGGGTGGACAACACCGGCCGCAAGGTCTTCAGCGACACCCCGCCGCCACCTGGGGTGCCCGAAAAAAACATCGTGAAGCGGCCCTACGCGCGCAGCGCAGCGCCTGCGGCGTCGTCTCCCGCTTCGACCAGCGCCACCGTGCCCGCAACAACCAGCGCCACCGCGCCGGTCTTGAGCGGCAAGGATGAACAACTGGAATTGAAGAAGAAGCAGGCCGAAGAAGCCGAACTGGCCAAGAAAAAAGAAGAAGCGGCGCAGCAAGCCAAAGCACAGGCCGAGAACTGCGACAGGGCCAAGCGTGCCAAAGCCACTTTGGATTCGGGTATCCGCATCGCCACCACCAACGCCAAAGGCGAGCGTGAAATCATGGACGACAAGGCGCGCGCCGACGAAGGCAAGCGCCTGAACGAGGTCGTGCGCGCGGACTGCAACCCTCCGCAAGTGAACTGATCGCTTTCTGCCCAGGCGCTGTGCGGCCACAGGACTGACACACACCCGAACACCGCGATCTCGATACGCTCAATACCCGGGCTTGCCGCCTGGTCGCTTCTTGGCGAACAGTCCGGTGGAGCGTGCGCCCTGGCCAACGAAGCGCTCGCGCCGCGCCACCTTGGGGTCCACGCGCAGACCGCGGTACACCTCCAGGCGATCGTCTGGTTGCAATGCAGCCCGCCAGTCGGTTTTGCGCCCCCACACGCCCAGGCCCAAGGTTTCGCCCCGAATCTCCGGGAAGCGCTCCAGCCAGCCCGCTTGCTCCAGTGCCTGGCCCACCGTGCAAGCTTCGGCCACTTCACAGACTCGCTCGTGCACCACGCGGGGCGCGCTCGCATAGATCAGCGTGATCTTCATGGCCTGTTCAGATGGTCGCAGGGTCTGCGCCGTAGACGGTGTCGGCCCGTTTGACGAAGGCGTCCACCAGATTGCTTGCGATCTTGTCGAACACCGGCCCGACCAGGGACGCCAACGCTACGCTGGCAAAGCCGTAGCTCAGGCGGAACTCGACCTTGCAGGCGCGCTGGCCAGGCTGGCCCAGGGGCGTGAACTTCCAGCAACCATCGAGTTGGGAAAACGGGCCATCAACCAGCTCCATCAGCACCTGCCGGTCGAGCTCGTGGGTGTTGCGGGTGGTGAAGCTCTGGCGCAGGCCGCTGATGGCCATGCCCACTTTGGCGGTCACCTGATCCCCGTTTTGCGCCAGCACTTCGCCGTGGTCGCACCAGGGCAGGAACTGGGGATAGTGTTCGATGTCGGTCACCAGCGCAAACATTTCATGGGCGCTGTGCGAGAGCAATACGGATTTGTGAATGGTTTTCATACAATCGGGGCTGGCCATGCCGGACGCTCTTCTGTCTCAGATCGAGATGGGCATGCAAAGTGACCGGTGCCAGCCACCGTGACATCGTTTAGCGGCACGACACGTTGCCGTCCATTGTATTGGCCCTCGATTTTTCGCCGTCGGGCCCCATCTGAGTTTTCATGGTCACCAAATCCAGCAAAGCCACATCCACCAAGGGCGTGGACGCACGCATCGCAGACAACAAAAAGGCGTTCTTCAATTACGCGATCGAAGAACGCTTCGAGGCGGGCATGGTGCTCGAAGGCTGGGAGGTCAAGGCGCTGCGGGAAGGCAAGGTCCAGCTCACCGACGGGTATGTGGTGATCCGCTCCGGCGAGCTGTACCTGATCGGCTGCCAGATCAATCCGCTGAATTCGGCCTCCACCCACGTCACCCCGGACTCGGTGCGCACCAAGAAGTTGTTGCTGCACAAGGACCAGATCCGCACCCTCATCGGCAAAATCGAGCAAAAAGGCTTCACCCTGGTGCCGCTGAACCTGCACTGGAAGAGCGGCAAAGTGAAATGCGAGCTGGCGTTGGCCAAGGGCAAGGCGGAACACGACAAGCGCAGCACCATCAAGGAGCGCGAGGGCAAACGCGAGGTGGAGCGCGTCATGAAAAGCCAAAAACGCTGACCCTGCTGCTTTTATTTCAGGTCCGATGGAATATTCCACGGGCCGCCAGCGTTCGTTCCCATGCAGAGATGGTCTGCGCAACCCGAGCTGGAGAACGAATTGAAAAATTGGACACCCTGGTATTTGAGCGCTGCCCTGCTGGGCGGCTGTGCATCCATGGCCTACGGCGGCCCCACCCAGGTGGTGGACGGCCTATTGGCCACCCCCAGCGGCATGACACTGTATGTGTTCGACAAGGACGTGGCCGGCAGCGGCAAGTCCGTTTGCAACGGTGGATGCGCCACCAACTGGCCACCCCTGATGGCCAGCGGCAGCGACATGCCCAGCGGCGACTACAGCGTCGTCACCCGCGACGATGGCCAAAAACAATGGGCCTTCAAAGGAAAGCCCTTGTACCTGTGGGTCAAGGACAGCAAACCGGGCGACAAGACCGGCGACGGTTTCAACAACGTCTGGCACGTGGTCAAGCCCTGATCGAACCCAGAACCCAGCAGCGCCGCCGGCCATGCGATGAACCCGAACGATCTTGTCGCGCACATCCCCAGCCTGCGGCGCTACGCACGCGTGCTGACCGGTGACGCCTGGGCCGCAGACGACCTGGTTCAGGACACGCTGGAACGTGCGTGCCGCAAGTGGCGCCTGTGGATCGTGGGCACGGATTTGCGCGCCTGGTTGTTCACGCTCATGCACAACCTGCACGTGAGCGATGTGCGGCGGGCCTATCGCCGCACATCGGCGGGAACGGCGGTCGATCTGGACGCGGTGGCGGGCGAACTGCAGGCCCCGGTATCGGAACACGCCCTGGCCATGGACCTGCAGCGCTGCCTGCTGCGCTTGCCGCACGACCAGCGTTCGGTGCTGCTGCTGGTCTGCCTGGAAGACATGAGCTATGCCCAGGTCGCCCGCGTCACCGGGGCGCCGGTGGGCACGGTCATGTCCCGTCTGTCGCGGGCGCGCAGCCGGCTGCAGGCGCTGATGAACCCGCCCGAGAGCCAGCCGGCCGGCACCAGCAACGAGCACCCGCCTGCGCCCCCGTTGAGGCGGCTGAAATAAGCCCATTTGCCATGGAAACCCAACACCCTGCCCCGCTGACCGATCTGGAATTGAACGCCTTGCTCGATCCCGGCCTGCCCGCGCTCGAACGCCAGGCGCTGGAGACGCGGTTGGCGCGAGACGAAACGGGCCAGCAACGCCTGGCGGCCTGGCAGAACCAGCGCGATCTGCTGCGTGGTCTGCACCGCGACTTGCTGGACGAGCCGGTACCCTCCACTCTGCTGGAGGCGGCTGCCCGCCTGGGCTCTTCGCGCCAGCGGGCATCCCAATGGTGGCGTTGGGGTGGCATGGCCGCCAGCCTGGCGCTGGCATTTGCTGCGGGCTGGGGTCTTCACGCGCAATGGCCGCCCATCGATGGCGGCGCCCGGAGCATGGCGCAAGCGGCGTCGCCACCGGGTTTTGCGCGCGACGCTGCGGTGGCGCACGCGGTGTACTCACCCGAGAAGCGGCACCCGGTGGAGGTCGGCGCCGCCGATGAAGCCCACTTGGTGCAGTGGTTGTCGCGGCGCATGGGGCGAGAACTGAAAATCCCTCGGTTGACGGCGCAAGGCTACGAGTTGGTGGGGGGGCGCTTGTTGCCAGGCGACAGCGGCGCGCGCGCGCAGTTCATGTTCCAAAATGCGGCGGGCGTGCGCGTCACGCTCTACCTGGGTGCGGTCACGGCGCCGTCCACGTCACAAAACACCCACGAGACCGCGTTCAGCTATTCCAAAGAAGGCCCGGTGCCCGGCTTTTACTGGGTGGACCAGGGGTTTGGCTACGCCCTGAGCGGCCCACTGGATCGGGACGCTTTGATGGCCTTGGCACTGGCCGTTTATCCGCAGCTCTGATGCCCGAGCCAGCGCCGGGCAACAGCGCCCGGCTTACGCGAGCTTGTGCAAAGGGTGCTCTTGCGGCGTCCACGGACTCTGGAAAAAGGCATCCACCATGTCGGGCGTGACGTCTTCGACCCGCGCGGGGTTCCATTTCGGCTGGTGGTCTTTGTCCACGGCCAGAGCGCGAATGCCCTCCACCGTTTCGCTGGCCGCACCCGGGCGCAGGTAGAAACAGCGGTGCACCAGATCCCGCTCCATGCGCAAGTCGTCGCTCAGACCCATGCCACGTGCGCGGCGGATCTGTTCCAGCACCACGTGCAGCATCAATGGCGAGCGTTTGCGCAAGGTTTGCGCGGTTTCTACGCACCAGGGTGTGGGGTCGGCTTCCAGCACCGCCATCATCTGCACCATGTCGGGCAAGCCAAAAAGCCGGTCCACGAGTTCGACCGGCCAACTCGGGGGCAAGACGGTGGCGTTCAAATGGCTGGCGCACCAGCGTTCGACCGAAGCGCCGTTTTCAAAAGGCGTTTGGGCCAGCGAGGCCCACAAGCCGGTCAAGCGGCCCGAATCGATGAACCCATCGGCCAGCCCGGCGGATATGGCCTCGCGGCCGTTCAGTGCCTGCCCCGTGAGCGCGAGGTATTCGCCCAGGCGGCCTGCACAACGGCTCAGGAAATAGCCGCCACCCACGTCGGGGAACAGGCCAATATGGGTTTCGGGCATGGCCAGCTTGCTGCGCTCGGTCACGATACGCAGGCTGGCCCCTTGGCTGATGCCCATGCCGCCACCCATGACAACGCCGTCCATGAAGGCGATGTAAGGCTTTTCGTAGGTGTAGATCAGGTGGTTGAGCGCGTACTCTTCGGTGAAAAAATCGTCCAGCGCGGTGTCGCCGGCGATCGCCGCCTGGTGGAAAAACCGGATGTCGCCACCGGCACAAAAGGCGCCAAACGGGCCGACCTTGTTGACGCCGCGCACGGCAACCGCGAGCACGATCGGGTCGTCGCGCCAAGCCAGCAAGGCCTGGCTGATCTGCCGAATCATGTCCAGCGACAGCGCATTGAGCGCTTGCGGTCGGTTCAGCGTGAGCAAGCCGACACGTCCTTGGACTTCGGCGATCACGTGGCCTTCGGGCGCGGTGGTGGGGTTCATCACTTGGAAATTCCGTTTCAATCGGTCGAAATTGTTTGACCGCTGGTTGCTGTGCTGCCTGCGGGCCGCACACCTTGGCGGCTGCGCCAGCCCAGCCATTCGTTCACCAACAAGGCACCCATGACCAGCGAACCGCCGATCAGGGTCGAGCTGCGCGGGGCCTCGCCCGCCAGCAGCCACACCAGCAGAATGCCAAAAACCACCTCCAGCAAGCCCAGCAGCGATATTTCAGGCGCCAACAGATGGCGTGCGCACAGCACACTCAGGGTACACGGAATGGCGAGCTGAAACAGGCCGAGAAAGGACAACCAAGCAATATCGCTGCCACTGGCGACAAAAGGCCAGGCCAGGGGCCCCGTTGCCAGAGCGGAAATCACCGCTCCCAGGAGCACGGCCGGCACCAGATCCAGCGGAATGTCGCGCGAGCGGGCCCTCTGCACCACCGTCCAGTTCACCGCGCCAGCGATGGGGACCAACAAGGCCACCAGAGAGCCCAGCAAGCCCTCGTCCTCACCCAGGCGCCACTGAGAGCCAAACATGTAGGCGATACCCACGCCGGCGGCGAACACCGCGAGCCAGGTGCGTCGCGGTAGACGCTGCTGGTTGACGAAGCGGGCCATCAAGGCGGTGAACAAGGGCCCTGCGGCCATGGTGATGAGCACCTTGCCCACGGTGGTGAGCGTGAGCGCCACCATGAAAGCCGTGAACATCACCGACCAGCAAACGCCCGACAGCCAGAAGCTCTTGCTGCGCCAAGGCATGGCGGCAAACACCTGCCGCCCGCGCCACAAAGGCAGCAACACCAGCAGCGAGACCGCCGTGGTCAGGCTGCGCCAGAAGGTGACTTCGAACGAACGGGCCGCTTCCAGCTGGCGCGAGACCACACCCGCCAGCGACCACAGCAGGGTCACCAGCACCATGAGCCAGACCGCCTGACCGTGACTGAAGCGACGACCGGACATGTTTGGCTCGTGGTGGGCGGCGTGCGCTGGCGTCCGCGTCAGTCGCGGCTGGCGCGCTTGCGCTCGTGCTCTTTCAGGTAGCGCTTGCGCAGACGCACGCTCTTGGGCGTGATTTCGACCAGTTCGTCGTCCTCGATGAATTCCACGCCGTATTCCAGCGTCAGTTCGATCGGTGGCGTGATCTTGATCGTGTCTTCCTTGCCGCTGACGCGGAAGTTGGTCAGCTGCTTGGTGCGCGTGGCGTTCACGATCAGGTCGTTGTCGCGGTTGTGGATGCCGACGATCATGCCTTCGTACACGGGATCGTTGGCGCGCACAAACATGCGGCCGCGGTCATCGAGCTTGCCCAGGGCGTAGGTGAAAATTTCACCGTCGTCCATGGAGATCAGCACGCCGTTTTTGCGGCCACCGATATCGCCCTTGTGCGCTTCGTAGCTGTCGAAAATGTTGGAGATCAGGCCCGAACCACGCGTCAGGTTCAGGAATTCGTTGGTGAAACCGATCAGGCCACGGGCCGGGATGCGGTACTCCAGGCGCACACGACCACGACCGTCGGACTCCATGTTGACCAGCTCGCCCTTGCGCTCGCCCAGCGCTTGCATCACGCCACCCTGGTGGGTTTCTTCGATGTCGGCGGTCACCAACTCGATAGGCTCGTGCTTCTCGCCATTCACATCGCGGAACACCACGCGCGGCTTGGACACGGCGAGTTCGTAGCCTTCGCGGCGCATGTTTTCCAGCAGGATCGTCAGGTGCAACTCACCACGGCCCATGACCTCGAAAATGCCTTCTTCGTCGGTTTCCTTGACGCGCAAGGCCACGTTGTGTTGCAGCTCTTTTTGCAGGCGGTCCCAGATCTGGCGGCTGGTGACGAACTTGCCTTCGCGACCGGCCAGGGGGCTGGTGTTGACGCAGAAGTTCATGGTCAGGGTCGGTTCGTCGACCTTGAGCATGGGCAGCGGAGCGGGGTTGGTGGGATCGGTGATGGTCACGCCAATGCCGATGTCGGCAATGCCGTTGATCAGCACGATGTCGCCAGGGCCGGCTTCGGTCACCTGCACCCGGTCCAGACCGTGGAAGGTCAGCACCTGGTTGACGCGCCCTTTGATGGCCTTGCCATCAGGGCCTTCCATCACAACCACATCCATCATGGGTTTGACGGTGCCCGCGCTGATGCGGCCCACGCCGATACGGCCCACAAAGGTGGAGAAGTCGAGTGCGGAAATTTGCAGTTGCAGCGGTGCAGCCGGGTCACCGGTTTGGGCTGGCACATGGCTCAACACGGTATTGAACAGGGCCGACATGTCGGGGCCCCATTGCTCACCGGGTGCGCCCTCTTCCAGCGAGGTCCAGCCATTGATGCCCGAGGCATAGACCACGGGGAAGTCCAACTGTTCGTCGGTCGCGCCGAGCTTGTCGAACAGGTCGAAAGCGGCGTTGACGACGAAATCGGGGCGTGCACCGGGCTTGTCCACCTTGTTCACCACCAGAATGGGGCGCAGACCCAAGGCCAGGGCTTTCTTGGTCACGAAGCGCGTCTGCGGCATCGGGCCTTCCTGCGCATCGATCAGCAGCACCACGCCGTCCACCATGGACAGCGCACGCTCCACCTCGCCACCGAAGTCGGCGTGGCCGGGGGTGTCGACGATGTTGATGTGCGTGCCTTCCCAGCTCACGGCGCAGTTCTTGGCCAGGATGGTGATGCCACGCTCGCGCTCGATGGCGTTGTTGTCCATCACGGTGTCGACCACTTTTTCGTGGTCGGCAAACGTGCCGGACTGGCGCAGCAATTGATCGACCATGGTGGTTTTCCCATGGTCAACGTGGGCGATGATGGCGATGTTGCGGATTTGTTTGCTCATGATGCGAGTTCCGTTGCGGTTTCCAGGATTTGCTGTATTTCGATGGGGCTCAGCAGCCGCCCCGGGATGAGTTCGCCGCCAGCCGTATGGGCACTGCCGAGCAAGGTGGTTTCGGCGCTTTGCTTTTCGGCAAAGGGCACCGGGCCAAAAACGGCCACTTGGTTGTCGTTGGGCCAAACGCCTCGGCGGCGCACACCGCTGAGGAAGCGCGCTGCATTGTCTTCGTCCAGCGTGACCGGGGTGTGTCCCGGCAACAGAGCCGGCACCGGTAGCAGATGGGCCAGGCGCTGGGTGTCGTCTTCGGCCTCCAGTGCCGCCAGCGTCACACATTGTGCGATGGAGAACGGCCCGGTGGCCACGCGGCGCAGCATCGTCAGATGCCCACCACAGCCCAGAGCTTCGCCGATGTCTTCGCCCAGGGTACGGATGTAGGTGCCCTTGCTGCAACGCACACGCAGGCGCAGGCTGGGCTTGTCGCCAACCAGCTGCATGTCCAGCAGATCAAGGTCGTGGATGGTGACGCGGCGCGCTTCGCGTTCCACGGTCTCGCCATCGCGCGCGTATTCGTACAACGGTTTGCCGTCCTTCTTCAGCGCACTGTGCATGGGTGGCACCTGCTCGATGTCACCCATGAAACGATCCAGCACCTCGACCACTTGCCCCGGCGTGCACGTCACGGCCCGGGTTTCCACCACATCGCCTTCGGCGTCCGCCGTTGTGGTCTTCACACCCAGGTGCACCACGGTTTCGTAGGTTTTGTCGGCGTCCAGGTGCAACTGGCTGAACTTGGTGGCCGCGCCAAAACACAGCGGCAACACGCCTGTGGCCAAGGGATCGAGCGTGCCGGTGTGGCCGGCTTTTTCAGCGCGCAGCAACCACTTGGCCTTTTGCAAGGCCTGGTTGCTGGATAGACCCAGCGGCTTGTCGAGCAACAGCACCCCATGCACAGGGCGCCGTTGCACCCGTGTGCGTTGGCCCTGCATGGTCAGTCCTCGTCCTTTGAGCGAGAGGCAACGGCCTTGGAGATCAAGGCGTTCATGTCGGCCGCGCGCTCGGTGGTGCGGTCGAACAGGAAGTGCAGCGTCGGCACGGTGTGGATGTGCAGGCGTTTGAACAAACCGCTGCGCAGAAAGCCCGCAGCGGTGTTCAAGCCTTGCAAAGCCTCATCGGCGTTGCCGGTGAGCACACTGAAGAACACCTTGGCGTGCGCGTAGTCGGGCGTGACCTCGACGGCGTTGATGGTGATCATGCCCACCCGGGGATCCTTGAGCTCGCGCGCGATCAGCTCGGCCAGATCGCGTTGGATCTGGTCGGCCACGCGAAAACCGCGGTTGGGGGTGGAGGACTTGCGTGCCATGTGATGAGCCGCTTACAGCGTGCGCGCCACTTCCTTGACTTCAAAGAATTCGAGCTGATCGCCCTCTTTGATGTCGTTGTAGTTCTTGAGCTTGATACCGCACTCGAAGCCTTCTTTGACTTCGCGCACATCGTCCTTCAAGCGCTTGAGCGTGTCGATCTCGCCGGTGTAGATCACCACGTTTTCGCGCAGCAGGCGGAAGTGGGCGTTGCGTGTGACCTGGCCCGCAGTGACCATACAGCCCGCAATCGTGCCGATCTTGGTTGCCACGAAGACGGTCCGGATCTCGGCATTGCCGATGATTTCTTCCCGCTTCTCGGGCGCCAACATGCCGGTCATGGCGGCCTTGAGCTCGTCCACAGCATCGTAAATGATGTTGTAGTAACGCATATCAACACCGTTGCCTTCGGCCAGCTTGCGCGCACCGACATCGGCCCGCACGTTGAAGCCGATCACCACCGCATTGGATGCAATGGCGAGGTTGACGTCGGACTCGCTGATGCCGCCCACGCCAGAGAACACCAATTGCACCTTGACCTCGTCGGTCGAGAGCTTGAGCAAGGATGCGCCCAGCGCTTCTTGCGAACCCTGCACGTCGGCCTTGACGATGATGGGCAAGATCTTGACTTCGCCCGCCGAGATGTCGGAGAACATGTTCTCCAGCTTGGCGGCCTGTTGTTTGGCCAGTTTCGTGTTGCGGAACTTGCCGGCACGGTAGGTGGCGATCTCGCGCGCACGGCGCTCGTCGGTCATCACCATGAACTCATCGCCCGCCTGTGGCACTTCTGCCAGGCCCTGGATTTCCACCGGGATGGAAGGGCCTGCGGTTTTGGCCGGTTTGCCGTTTTCATCGAGCATGGCGCGAACGCGGCCCGAGGTCTGACCAGCCAACACCACATCGCCCGCTTTCAACGTACCGGATTGCACCAGCACGGTGGCGACCGGACCACGCCCTTTGTCCAGGCGGGCTTCGATCACCAGGCCCTTGGCCATGGACTCCACCGGTGCCTTGAGTTCGAGAATCTCGGCCTGCAGCAACACCTGCTCCAGCAGCTCTTCGATGCCCTGCCCCGTTTTGGCGGAAACGCCGACGAAAGGCGACTCGCCGCCGAATTCCTCGGGGACCACCTGCTCGGAGACCAGCTCCCCCTTGACGCGCTCCAGGTTGGCGTCGGGTTTGTCGATCTTGGTGATGGCCACCACGATCGGCACTCCGGCCGCTTTCGCGTGTTTGATGGCTTCCTTGGTCTGGGGCATGACGCCGTCGTCGGCCGCACAAACCAGAATCACGATGTCGGTGGCCTGCGCACCACGGGCACGCATGGCGGTGAACGCCTCGTGACCCGGGGTGTCGAGGAAGGACACCATGCCGCGTGGGGTTTCCACGTGGTAGGCGCCAATGTGTTGGGTGATGCCGCCGGCTTCGCCCACCGCCACTTTGGCACGGCGGATGTAGTCGAGCAGCGAAGTCTTGCCGTGATCGACGTGACCCATGACGGTGACCACGGGAGCACGCGGCAAGGACTCAAACTCCTGCAACGCACCTTCGTCATCCGCAAAGGCTTCCGGATCGTCCAACGCGGCCACAACCGCCTGGTGGCCCAGCTCTTCCACCACGATCATGGCGGTGTCCTGGTCCAGCGGCTGGTTGATGGTGACCATCTGGCCCAGCTTCATCAATTGCTTGATGACCTCGGACGACTTCAAACTCATCTTGTGCGCGAGTTCGCCCACGGTGATGGTTTCGGGCACATGCACTTCGATGACCTTGAATTCGGTCGGCGCCACAAAGGTGCTCTGGCTGTTGTCGCGCGAATCGCGGTCGTTGCGACGGCCGCGCGGGCCCCCACGCCAGTTGGAGCGTCCGGCGCTGGTGTCGCCCCGGGTCTTGATTTCTTTTTTCTTCGCGGCGTCGTCTTTCCAGGTGGAAGACAGGTTCTCGGACTTGACTTCCTTCTTGCCAGCCACGCCGGCAACAGCGACGGCGGGCTTGCCAGGTGTGCCCGCCGGTTTGTGCAAGGTGCCCTTGATCGCCGACTTCGGATCGGGTTCCGGCTTCTTGGCCACCATGGTCTTGGCGGGGGCCGCCATCATGGCGCGGATGTTGGCCGCTTCGGTTTCGGCCTTCTGGCGGCGATCCACCAGATCCTTGGCCCGCAAGTCGTCTTCTTTCTTGTCGGCCGCCTTTTTGTCGGCGGCGGCCTTGACACCGGCTTCACGCTCCTGTGTCGCCAATTTGGCTTTTTCGGCTTCGGCTGCCTGTGCGGCGCTGGGCTCGGCATCCGGCGCGGCTTTGCTCGAAGTGGCGGGTACCGCCGATTGCGTCTTCGCGGCAGCAATGGCCTGGGTGGCTTCTGCTTCCACACGAGCCTGCTCTTGTCGCGCTTCTTCCGCCTCGCGGTCCCGGCGCTTCTGGATCAGTTCTTCTTCCTGGCGGCGCAGCAGCTCGGCTTGGCGGCGCGCGTCTTCCTCGCGGCGAGCAAGCTCGGCCGAATCGACCACCGGGGCCGCTTCAACAGGCTCCGGCACCACTTCGGGCACGGCGACTTCGTCGTCGCGCTTGATGAAGGTGCGCTTCTTGCGCACTTCCACCTGGATAGTGCGGGCGCGACCGGTCCCATCCGCCTGCTTAATTTCGCTGGTGGACTTCTTGACGAGCGTGATCTTTCTTCGCTCGCCCCCGGCGGTGCCGTGGCTGGCCTTCAGGTGGCCAAGCAGCATCTGCTTGTCTGCATCGGAAACCGCATCGGTTCCCGACGACTTGGGCACGCCCGATGCGGAGAGTTGCTCCAGCAGCAGGGAGGTGGGTTTGTTCAACTCGGCAGCCAATTCGGCGACGGTGGTACTTGTCATAGGTTCGTTTCTCCGCTGGGGCCTCCGCTGGTCAATTCGATTGCTGGGCTTCGTCACTGGCAAACCAGTGCGCACGAGCCAACATGATCAGCGCGTTCGCCTCTTCGGGTGTCTGTCCGGTAATGTCGGTCAATTCATCGGTGGCCAGGTCGGCCAATTCGTCGCGGGTGTGTACGCCTGCATCGGCCAGCTTGGCCACCAGTTCGGGCGTGACGCCTTCCAGATCCCGCACATCCTGCGAAACCTCTTCCACGCTTTCTTCGCGCGCGATTTCCATGGTGAGCAAGGTGTCCTTGGCACGGGCACGCAGCTCGTTCACCGTGTCTTCGTCAAAAGATTCGATCTCCAGCATCTCTTGCAAGGGCACGTAGGCCACTTCTTCCAGACTGGTGAAACCCTCTTCGATCAGGATGTCGGCAATCTCCTGGTCCACGTCGAGCTTGGCCATGAAGAGCTTGCGAATGCCATCGGACTCTTCCGCCTGCTTCTGCGCCGATTCGTCGGCGGTCATGATGTTGATGCGCCAACCGGTCAGCTCGGAGGCCAGACGCACGTTCTGCCCGCCCCGCCCGATGGCGATGGCCAGGTTCTCTTCGTCGACCACCACGTCCATGGCGTGGCGCTCTTCGTCCACCACGATGGACACCACGTTGGCAGGTGCCAGCGCGCCGATCACGAACTGGGCCGGATCTTCGCTCCACAGCACGATGTCGACACGCTCACCGGCCAATTCGTTGGTCACGCCGTTGACACGCGAGCCCCGCACACCGACACAGGTACCGATGGGGTCGATGCGCTTGTCGTGCGATTGCACGGCGATCTTGGCGCGCGAACCCGCATCGCGGGCACAGGTCTTGATCTCCAGCAGGCCTTGTTCGATCTCGGGCACTTCCTGGCTGAACAGCTCCATCATGAAGGCCGGGGATGAGCGCGAAAGAATGATGGGAGCACCGCGCAAGGTGGTGTCCACTTCCATGATCATGGCGCGAACGCGGTCACCGGTGCGGAAGTTTTCCTTCGGAATCATCTCGTTGCGGCGCAGCCGGCCTTCGACACGGCCGCTCTCCACGATCAGGTCGCCCTTGTCCATGCGCTTGACGGTGCCGACAAAAATCTTGTCACCACGCGACATGAAATCGTTGAGCAGCATTTCGCGCTCGGCGTCGCGGATCTTCTGAAGAATCACCTGCTTGGCCGCCATGGCGCCAATGCGGCCAATCGGCACGCTCTCGACCGGTTTCTCGATGTAGTCGCCTTCTTCGATATCGGGCAGCTCATCGCGTGCATCCGTCACCAGCTCTTCGGCGTCCGGGTTTTGCAGGCCGGCCTCATCGGGCACCACCAACCAGCGACGGAACGTCTCGTACGCGCCGGTGTCGGGGTCCATGGCCACGCGGATGTCCACCTCGCCCTTGTAGAGTTTTTTGGTGGCAGAGGCCAACGCCAGCTCAACGGCGCCCAGCACCAGATCACGCTCGACGTTTTTCTCGCGCGAGATGGCATCAATCAGCATCAACATTTCGCGGTTCATTTCACTCGCCCACCTTTCGGATTGGTTCTTGTCTGTACAAGGGTTTCATTTGATAGCTATCGGTCCGGGGTTCAAGCGTCGATCGCAGAGCCAGGGCTTTGCCGCCCTTTGAAATTCACGATCGGCGCCAACCGGGCCAGCTGGATATCGTCCAGCGAAAACGTCAGGGCCTGCAATGGCGGCGGCACTCTTTTTTTGCTCACGCGCTGTCCGGGCTTGGGCTCGGGCGCATCGCTCCAGACCACCTGCCACTGCACACCATCGGCAGCACGCTCCAGCGTGCCGCGGAATTTTTTGCGAAGGGCCGACACCGTTGAATCGGTGGCGCCAATCGGCGCCTTGAGACTCAGATCCACGATCTGCCCCTCAAAGCGGATGAAATCGATTTCACGCCGCAATGGCCTGTCAATACCAGGCGACCCCACTTCCAGCCGGCGGTAAGCCACCTCTTCGACTTCGAGCAGGTACTGCAATTGCCGGGTCACCTTTTCGCAATCCTCCACCGTCACAAACCGCTCGGGCACCACTTCGGCGCCATCGACGGGCGCGGTCCACGGCCAGTCGATGGTGACCCGCAGCAAACCACCGGCGGAGCGCTCAAGCTCCACCAAGTCGTAACCCAGTCCAGTGACGGTTTGCTCAACGATTTCTTGCCAGGCCATCGTGTGTGGTGTTTACCCTAGGAATTGCGTAATGTGAAAAAGCGTTCGGCCAAAAAAAATGGGCCGGTAGTTACCCGCCCATTTGGTCGTGAAGCTCACATTGTAACGCGTACAAGGCCTCTTTTGCAAACGCCAAACCCCTTGTCCCGATTAAATCCCCAAAACCCACTGGATCACGGATTTTGCCAAAAACCCCAGCATGCCCAGCGACAGCACCAAGAACAACATGAAGGTGCCAAACTTGCCCGCTTTGGACTCCAGCGCCAGGTTCAGCACGATAAAAAGCATGTAAAGAATGAAGGCACCAACCCCAAAGCTCAGACCAAACTGGGCGATTTGGCCTTCGGTGTAGCCCAGAACCGTGTTTTCCATATGCGCTTGGTTTCGGCCGTGTCAAGCCGAAGGCGGCGTCTGCGCCTCGCCGGGGGTCGTGTCGCGGACCAGATCGCGGTACGCATGCCAGCTCGCATGCGCAAGCCAGGGGATGCAGACCACCAGCCCCAACAAGGCCGTCAGCATGCTCAAGCCCATCAGCACGGCGATCACCGCAGCCCACAGCGCCATGGGGCCAGGGTGGTTGGCCACGGCCCGCCAGCTCGCGACCACGGCCATGCTCACGGGCACGCTGGTGTCGACCAGCATGGGAATGGCCACCACACTGGACGCAAACACGGGTGCTGCCAGCAAGGCGCCCAACAGCAGCCACACTTCAAACAGCCCCAGGTCTGGCGCCAGCACCACATGGCGCAAAAAGTCCATGGGCTTGAGGATGGCCGCAGGTGACCACAAGGTGATGAGGCCGGCCGAGGTGAGCACCCAGCCAGTACCCGCCAAACCCAGCAGCAGGCCAAAGCGCACCAGACGGGCATCCAAGGATCGCCAAAGCGACACCACTTCGCGCAGGCCGGCTCTGCGACCCGCACTCAGAGCGCGGCTGACCTGGTACAGGCCGGTGGCCAAGATGGGGGCCACGATCAAGAAACCGGAAAAAGCACCCGCCAGCAACCAGAACCGGTCGCGGGCCAGCCACAACAAGGCGGCACCCACGGCGGTCAGCAGAAAACCATGGAACAAGCCCGGCACCGGGTGGCGCCACAGATCGGCCCAACCCAGCGCCAACCAGCGCCAGGGCGAGCGCAGGTCTACCTGGCGGGGAGCGGGTGCCAAGGAAGACCGGGCTGGCGAGCGTTCTCGCATGAAAAATATCCTGGAAATGGGCCGAAGCCGACACGGGGTTTATAGCGGCCTGCGTTGCCGGGCTGGTTGATACAGGTCAAGCCGCGGCGCGCACCAGCGCTTGCGTGTACGGGTGCTGGGGCCGGTCCAGCACCTGTGCCACCGCCCCATGGTCCAGCACCAGACCGTCTTTCATGACCATCACCTCGTGCGCCATGGCACGGATCACGTCGACATCGTGGGTGATCAAGAGGTAGCTCAGGCCGCGCTCGCGCTGCAGGCGCTGCAACAGCGACAAGACCTGTTTTTGCACCGTCACATCCAAGGCGCTGGTGGGCTCGTCGAGCACCAGCACCTGGGGACCGACGATCAGCGCACGCGCGATAGCCAGGCGCTGTCGCTGACCACCGGAGAACTCGTGTGGGTAGCGCTGAAGCCAATCGCGCCCCTCGCCGGGATCTTGAACCAGACCGACGTCGGCCAGCGCCCGTGCCACCCGCTCCCGGCGCTCCGATGCGCTCAGCAGGGGCTCGTGCACCAGCAGTCCCTCACCGACGATTTGCTCCACGGTCATGCGCGGCGACAGCGATCCGTAAGGATCTTGAAACACCACTTGCATGCGGCGGCGCAAGGCGCGGCCTTGGCCCGTGCGCTGCGCTTGCGCCCAATCCGTTCCGGTGACCCTCAGACTGCCGGTGTGCGGCAACAGACCCAGGGCCGCCAAGGCCAAGGTGGACTTTCCCGAACCCGACTCACCCACCACGCCCAGTGTGCGGCCGCGTTCGAGTTGAAAGTGCAGGTCCTGCACCGCGATGAATGCGCCTTTTTGAAACCAGCCACGCACCCCGGGCAACGACACCGGGTAGCTCACCCGCAAGGCCTGGGCTTGCAGCACCGGTGGTTCTGCGTGGCCGGCGTTGACCAGCGGCTCGACCACATCGCGCTCGGGTCGGCTGGCGAGCAGCTTTTGTGTGTAGGCGTGCTGCGGCCGGGCGAACACCTCGGCCACGAGGCCTTGCTCCACCAGGGTGCCTTGCTCCATGACCGCCACGCGATCCGCGAAACGCCGCACCAGGTGCAGGTCGTGCGTGATGAGCAACACCGCCATACCGTGCTGCCGTTGCAGATCGGACAGCAGGTCCAGAATCTGTCCACGCAAGCTCACGTCGAGCGCGGTGGTGGGTTCGTCGGCAATCAAGAGCCGGGGCTGGCTGGCCAAGGCCATGGCGATCATGGCGCGCTGCCGCTGACCACCGCTAAGCTGGTGCGGATAGGCGCCGGCGCGGCGCGCCGGTTCGGCAATGCCGGTCGACGCCAACAGTTCGGTCGTCGCGGCCACCGCCTGCTTGGCACCAAAGCCCTTTTTCAGTTGCAAGACCTCGGCGATTTGCTCGCCCACGGTGTAGAGCGGGTTCAAGGCCGTCATCGGCTCTTGAAAAATGAAGGCGACGTCATCGCCACGCACGCCGCGCAACTGGTGCTCGGTCATCTGCAGCAGGTCCCGCCCTTGCAGCAACGCAGAACCCGAAACCTCGGCGTTGTGCACCAGCCGCAGCAACGACAGCGCGGAGACGGTTTTTCCCGATCCCGATTCGCCGACCAGGGCCAGTTTTTCGCCTTTGGCGATGGAAAAATCGATGCCGTGCACCACGGCTTGCCCACCGAAGGCCACCCGCAGGCCTTTGACTTCGAGCAGCGCTGCCTCGGCCCCGGGGGCGCGACCGCTGCTCTCGGTCTGTATGGGCTGGCTCATACGTCGGCCTTTCTGGGGTCCAGGGCATCGCGCAAAGCGTCGCCCATGAACGTGAGCAGCAGCAAGGTGATCACCAGCACCGCGAAGGTGGACAAAGAGATCCACCAAGCGTCGATGCTGTTCTTGCCCTGGCTCAGCAGTTCGCCCAGCGAGGGTGTTCCGGGCGGCACGCCCAAGCCGAGAAAATCGAGCGAGGTGAGCGCCAGGATGGCCGCGCTCATGCGAAACGGCAAAAAGGTCACCACCGGTGTCAGGCTGTTGGGCAGCACATGGCGCCAGATGATTTGCCAGTTGGACAAACCCATGGCGCGCGCGGCACGCACATAGTCGAGCTGGCGGTTGCGCAGGAACTCGGCCCGCACGTAGTCGGACAAGCCCATCCAGCCAAAGAGGCTGAGCAGGATCAGCAGCAGGCTGATGCTGGGTGAAAACAGCGCCGAAAAAATGATCAACAAATACAGCTCGGGCATGGAGCTCCAGATCTCGATGAAGCGCTGGAAGGTGAGATCGGTCTTGCCGCCGAAAAACCCCTGGATCGCGCCGGTGATGACACCGATCACCACGCCCATGAAGGTGAGCGCCAGACCAAACAGCACATTCAGACGAAAGCCATAAACCAGCTGCGCCAGCAGGTCGCGGCCCCGGTCGTCGGTACCCAGCCAGTTCTCGCGCGTGGGGCGCGACGGGTTGGGCTCGCGGGCAAAGTAGTTCAGCGTGCGCGAGCCATACGGGTTGGGCGGGTAAATGGCCCAGTTGTCGCCGGCGCCCAGCTTCTCGCGGATGTAAGGGTCGAGATAATCGGTCGAGGTCTGGAAGTCACCGCCAAAGGTGGTTTCGGGGTAGTCGTGTGCCAACGGCAGGTAGTAGCTCCCGTTGTAGCGAACCAGCAGCGGCTTGTCGTTGGAGAGCACCTCGGCGAACAGGCTGAGCACCACCAACGTACAGAACAGCACCAGGCTCCAAAAGCCCAGGCGGTTGCGCTTGAAGCGCTGCCAGGCCCGCCGCGAAGGCGACAGCGATGCGGGCTTAGTCGAACTTGACACGGGGGTCCACCCAGACGTAACACAGATCGCTGATCAGCTTGGTCAACAAGCCGATCAGCGTGAACAGATACAAGGTGCCCAGCACGACGGGATAGTCGCGCCGGATCACGCTTTCGTAGCCCAGAAGTCCCAGCCCATCGAGCGAAAACAGGGTTTCGATCAGCAGCGAGCCAGCGAAGAACGAGCCGATGAACGCGGCCGGAAAGCCGGTGACGATGGGAATCAAGGCGTTGCGGAACACATGCTTCCAGAGCACCTGGCGCTCGCTCAGGCCTTTGGCCCGCGCGGTCATCACATATTGCTTGCGGATCTCTTCCAGAAAGGCGTTTTTGGTCAACATCGCGGTGACCGCAAAACTACCCAGCACCATGGCCGTCACCGGCAAGGCGATGTGCCAGAGATAGTCGACCACGCGAGCGCCCCAGCTCAACTCATCCCAGTTCGCCGATGTCAGGCCGCGCAAGGGAAACCATTGCAATTGACCGCCAAACACCACCAGCAAAGCCACACCAAGCACAAAGCCGGGAATGGCGTAACCCACCAGCACGGCCAGGGTGGTCAGCAGATCAAAGCGCGAACCGGCACGCACCGCCTTGGCCACACCCAGCGGAACAGCCACCAGGTAGCTGATGAAAAAGGTCCAGAGCCCCAGGCTGATGGAAACCGGCAGCTTCTCGCGGATCAGTTGCCACACCGGTTTGTTCTGGAAAAAACTTTGACCCAGGTCGAACCGGGCGTATTGCTTCAGCATGAGCCAGAAGCGCTCGGGTGCAGGCTTGTCGAAGCCGTACAGCGCTTTGATTTGTTCGATCCGTTTGGGGTCGACGCCCTGCCCGCCCCGGTAGCTCAGGCCGCCGCCTTCGCTGCGACCACCGGCGGCGGCGCGCGTCTCTGCCAAGTATTGTTCGACCGGCCCGCCCGGCACAAACTGGGTCACCACAAAGGTGATGAGCAAGACGCCAAACAAGGTGGGCAGCATCAACAGCAGGCGTTTGGCGATGTAGGCGAACATGGCTTATTGTGGCTGCGCCGCATTGGGGCTGGCTTTTGCCCACCAGGTTTCAACCGCCCAGGCCTCGCCCTGCACATAGGGCGGGATCTGGGCGGGCCGAGCCAGGTGCCAGGCGTTGTAGACCATGCGGTGCGTGCCCGAGGACCACGCAGGGATCAGGTAGTGGCTGTGCGTGATCACACGCTCCAGCGCCCGGCAGGCGGGCAACAATTGGGACTTGGTTTTGGCCGCAACCATTTGCGCCACCAGCGCGTCCACCGCCGGGCTGCTGACGCCGGCAAAGTTGGCCGAGTTTTCGGTTTTTGCCGCCTTGCTGCCGAACAGATCGGCGAATTCCTGCCCCGGGTTGTGGGTGCCGGGTATGTTGAGCGAGGCGATATCGAAGTCGAATTGGTCCAGCCGCTGTTGGTACAGCGCAAAATCCACTGCTCGAAACTTCAGCGTGATGCCCAGCTTTTCCAGCGCCCGAATCCACTGCGACACGGTGCGCACGCCGCCTTCGCTGCTGTCCAGGTACTCCAGCTCCATGGCCTGGCCTTGCGCATTGCGCAGCACGCCGTCCTGAATGGTCCAGCCAGCCGCCTGGAGCAAGGCACGGGCCTTGAGCAGGTTGGCGCGCAGGGACGAATCGCCATCGGTGCGGGGCGGCACGGCCATGGGGCCAAACACCGCTTCTGGAATTTGGCCGCGCCAGGGCTCCAGCAAAACCCGCTCTTGGGGCGACGGCAGGCCGCTGGCGGCACAATCGGTGTTGCCGAACAAACCGCTCACCCGTTGGTACGAACCATAAAACAACTGGCGGTTCATCCATTGGTAGTCCAGCGCCAGACCCAGTGCCTGGCGCACCCGCGCGTCTTGCAGCATGGGGCGGCGGGTGTTGAGAAAGTAACTCTGGAAACCGGTGGGCAGGCGGTGCTGGAATTCGCCCTTGACAAGCTCGCCGGTGTTGAACTTTCTGCCATTGACCCGCCGCGCCCAGTCGCCCGCCGAATACACACTCATCAGATCGAATTCCCCCGCTTTCAGCGCTTCCAGGCGGGCGGTGTTGTCGCGGTAAATCTTCACCAGGATGCGGTCGAAGTTGTGGCTACCGCGGCGCACGTTGAGATCGCGCGCCCAGTACCCGGGGTCGCGCACATAGGTGATGTCTTTGCCAAAGCGCACCGGCCCGATCCGGTAAGGGCCGCTGCCAATGGGGATATCGGTCACGACCTGGTCGAAGGGTTTGGCCTTGCCGTCCACCACGCCCCACTGGCGGCTGAAAATCGGCAGGCCGCCAACGGTCAGCGGCAGTTCGCGGTTGGCCTTCCTGAAACGGAACCGCACCGTGCGCTCGCTCAGCACGTCCAGGCCTGCCACATCCTCCAAGGCGCTTCGGTACGCGGGGGACACGAACTCGCCGATCAGGGTGTCGTAACTGTGTTTCACATCGGCGGCCAGCACCGGGTCGCCGTTGTGGAAACGGGCTTGGGGTCTCAGCTGGAAAGTGGCACTCAGGCCATCGGGCGCCACGGTCACGTCTTGCGCCAGCAATCCATAACCCGAGCCGGTTTCGTCCAGGGAGCCGGTCAGCAAGGTGTCGAACATCAACGCCGACAAATAGGTGGGTGCGTTGCCTTTGATGGTGAAGGGGTTGTACTTGTCAAAGGTCGACACGCGCGAATTCGCCACCAGGCGCAGCTCGCCGCCTTTGGGGGCGGCGGGGTTGACGTAGTCGAAATGCGCAAACCCCTGCGGGTACTTCAAATCGTCCCACAGGGCATAACCGTGGGCGGCCCAGGCCAGGGACGGCGCTCCAGCGGAGAACGCCACAAAGGCGCAAACGAGGGCGGCCCAGAAACGGGGGCTAAGAGGGATGGGGCGCATGAGACAATTCTGCTGGAATTTCATTGGAGTCTAAAAGCATGGGTTTTCTCGCTGGAAAAAAATTCTTGATCACGGGCGTCTTGTCCAACCGGTCTATCGCCTATGGCATCGCCAAGGCCTGCCACGCGCAGGGCGCCGAACTCGCGTTCAGCTATGTGGGCGAGCGCTTCAAGGAGCGCATCACCGAATTCGCCGCCGACTTTGGTTCGACCTTGGTGTTCGACTGCGACGTGGCCAGCGACGAGCAGATCGAGCGCATGTTCACCGATCTCTCGGCCACCTGGCCCACTTTTGATGGCTTTGTGCACGCCATCGGTTTTGCGCCACGCGAAGCGATTGCCGGTGACTTTCTGGAAGGGCTGTCGCGCGAGGGCTTTCGCATCGCGCACGACGTCAGCGCCTACAGCTTCCCCGGCATGGCCAAGGCAGCCCTGCCCTACCTCAACCCGCAGTCCGCCCTGCTGACGCTGAGCTACCTGGGCGGTGTGCGCACTGTGCCCAACTACAACACCATGGGTTTGGCCAAGGCGAGCCTGGAAGCCTCGGTGCGCTACCTGGCGGAGTCCTTGGGCCCCAAAGGACACCGCGTCAACGGCATCAGCGCCGGCCCCATCAAAACCCTGGCCGCCAGCGGTATCAAGGACTTTGGCAAGTTGTTGAACATCGTGGCCAACGCTTCTCCGCTGCGCCGCAATGTCACCATCCACGACGTGGGCAACGTGGCCGCGTTTTTGCTGTCGGATCTGGCCGCAGGTGTGACCGCCGAGATCACCTATGTCGATGGCGGCTTCAACCAGACCGCCGGCATCAGCCGCGACAGCGACGTCGTGGTCTGACCGGGGCGATCAAGCGCCACCGGGCTGAGAAGGCATGGGACGGACGGTAGTCCAAGGCCCCACCGCAAGTTCCTGCAGGCGCATTCAAACGCGTTCGTTCAAACCCAGAAAGGCCTCGAACTCGCCCAGCGCCTGCTCCAGCGCCAATTTGAACGCTGGGCTTTGCGGCCGGCTGCCCACAAAGCCCAGCTCGTGCCGCAGCCGCCCGCCGTCCACCCGCAAGTTGGCCCAGCCCAGCATCTGCCCGCCCCACAGCACGGGCAAGGCGTAGTGCCCCATGGTGCGCTTGGGTGCGGGCACATAGGCCTCGAACCGGTAGGCCCAACCCCAGAGCCGTTCAAACCGGCGCCTGTCCCAGACCACGGGGTCGAAGGGCGCCAGCAGGCGCAGCTGTTCGTCGGGCGCGTACCGGCTGGAGCGCGGGTTTTCGTCGGCGGGCCAGTACCAGGTCTGGCCTTCGACCACGGCATGCGCGTAGCGCGACTTCGCCGAGAGCACCGCCTGGCGGGTTTCGGCTACCAACTGCGGCGCGCCGTAGCGCAAAAGGCCGGCCAGATAACCCAGGCTGGCGGCAGGCAGGGGTGCGTACAGGCGCACGATCAGATCC
>NZ_JBFJMY010000009.1:0-26106 GCF_041633695.1 Hydrogenophaga sp. | reverse complement strand
TTCGGCTACGCTGAAGTGCGCGCCCGAGGCCACACGGCCTTGCTAAAAGACATCGCCGATTTCACCACGCCCGAAGGCCACGGCATGCTCAAGGTCTGGATGAGCCACGGTGACAAGGTCACCGAGCTTCCGCCCGGATTCAAACTCATGGCGTCCACCCCGTCCTGCCCCATTGCCGGCATGGCCGATGAAACGCGTGGCTACTACGCGGTGCAGTTCCACCCCGAAGTCACCCACACGGTGCAGGGCAAGGCGCTGCTCGAACGCTTCGTGCTGAACATCTGCCAGGTCAAGCCCGACTGGGTCATGCGCGACCACATCGCCGAGGCCGTGGCCCTGATCCGCGAGCAGGTGGGCGATGAAGAGGTGATTTTGGGCTTGTCCGGCGGTGTGGATTCGTCCGTGGCCGCCGCGCTCATCCACCGCGCCATTGGCGACCAACTGACCTGCGTGTTCGTGGACCACGGCCTGCTGCGCCTGCACGAGGGCGACATGGTGATGGACATGTTCGTGGGCAAACTGCACGCCAAGGTGATCCGCGTGGACGCGGCCGACCAGTTCCTGGGCCACTTGGCTGGCGTGAGTGAGCCTGAAGCCAAACGCAAGATCATCGGACGCGAATTCGTCGAAGTCTTCAAAGCCCAAGCCGCCAAGTTGATCTCAAGTGGTGCATCAACAAAAGGCGCTAAGTGGTTGGCACAAGGTACTATTTACCCGGACGTTATCGAATCCGGTGGCGCCAAGACCAAGAAGGCCGTGACCATCAAGAGCCACCACAACGTGGGCGGCTTGCCCGAGCAGTTGGGCCTGAAACTGCTGGAACCCCTGCGTGATTTGTTCAAGGACGAGGTGCGTGAACTGGGCGTGGCGCTGGGTCTTCCACACGACATGGTCTACCGCCACCCGTTCCCGGGCCCAGGTCTGGGTGTGCGCATTCTGGGCGAAGTGAAGAAGGAGTACGCCGACCTGCTGCGTCAGGCCGATGCCATCTTTATCGAAGAACTGCGCAATTTCAAAGACGAAGCCACGGGCAAAAGCTGGTACGATCTGACCAGCCAGGCTTTCACCGTGTTTCTGCCGGTCAAGAGCGTGGGCGTGATGGGGGATGGCCGCACCTACGACTACGTGGTGGCGCTGCGCGCGGTGCAGACCAGCGATTTCATGACCGCCGACTGGGCCGAGTTGCCTTACGCGCTGCTCAAAAAGGTGTCCGGCCGCATCATCAACGAAGTGCGTGGCATCAACCGGGTGACCTACGACGTGTCCAGCAAACCGCCTGCCACGATCGAGTGGGAGTGAATCCCGGTTCTTGAAGGACTATCGCCAGCAATCGAAACGGGTTTGCGGGGAAGCCATAGAGGTATCGCCGGCATGCTCCATCGCTGGCCGTTTGAGCGACCGTCTCAACGAACCCGAAATTTCGCCCATCTCGGCGCGGTAATAGCAGCTGAGAGCCAGCTGCGCGCGTGAGCCGAAGCACTTCTGCGACGGGATGGCATCAAGCGATGGTCTCGACCACCCCACCATCCACGCGCAGCGCCGCGCCGGTGGTGGCCGAAGCTTGCTGAGAAGCGACGTAGACGACCATATTGGCCACTTCTTCGACGCTCGCCGCGCGCTGGATGATCGAGCTGGGGCGGTGCTTCATCACAAAGGCGGCCGCCGTCTCTTCCATGGACTGACCCGACGCAGCCTGAGCTTCCTGCAGCATGGCTTCGAGGCCATCCGACAAGGTCGGGCCGGGCAGGATGGCGTTGACGGTAACGCCTGTACCGGCAACGCGCTTGGCCAGACCACGCGAGATCGACAGGCCCGCCGTCTTGGTGAAGCCGTAGTGGATCATGTCGGCGGGGATGTTCAGTCCCGACTCCGAGGACAGAAACAGCACGCGGCCCCAATGGCGTTCCACCATGCCGGGCAGATAGGCACGGGACAAGCGCACGCCCGACATGACGTTCACGTCGAAGAAGCGTGTCCACTCGGCATCTGGAATCTCGAAGAAGTCTTGCGGCCCGTAGATGCCCACGTTGTTGACCAGAATGTCGGCGCTGGGCTGTGCCGCCACCAAGGCCGCGCAGCCTTCGGCGGTGCCGACGTCGGCCGCAACGCCGCGTATGTTCGCGGGTGAAACCTCTGCGGCCAGCGTGGCAACGGCCTGTTCGACAGCGGCTGCCGTGCGGCCGTTCAGCACCACGTCGGCGCCAGCCTGTGCCAAACCTTTTGCGATGGCGTAGCCAATGCCGGCCGTGGAGCCTGTGACGATGGCGGTTTTGCCTGAGAGATCGATTTTCATGAAGGGCTTTCCTTTCGGGGTGTAGATGAAGCGTGCACGCGATCGCGCTAGAAAAGCACGCTCAGGTCGATGGACTCGGCCATGGCTTTGTTGCCACGGTCCCCTGGGTGCAGGTGATCGCCCGAGTCGAATTCTGGTCGGAGGCGCGCCGGGTGTGAAGGGTCTCTGGTCAGCGCGTCGAAGTCGACCACGGCGTCGAATGCGCCGCTGCTGCGTATCCAGGTATTGATGTGCTGGCGCAGCTCGTCTTTGTGCTTTTGGTAGTAGTTCTCCAGCGGCGTGCCCGGCAGCGCGCCTTCGAACGGCGTCAGCGTCGCGCCGACGATGCGCACGCCCCGGGCATGTGCGCGAGCGACCAGTTGGCGATACCCGGCGATCAGCGCGTCGGCCGAAGGCGTTGCGCCCTGGGGATCGAACGCCGTTCCCGGCCAACTGATGTCGTTGATGCCCAGCAGGACGACAGCGGTTTTGACCCGCGCTTGGCTCAGCACGTCCCGGTCAAAGCGAGCCAATGCATTCGCGCCCATGCGGTCGCCGAGCAGGCGTGCGCCAGAGATACCGGCATTGAGCACCGCCCAGTTTTGGGGTGCCAGGCGCGCGGCCAGGAAATCGGGCCAGCGCGCATTGGCGTCCATGGTCGCGCCATTGCCGTCGGTGATGGAGTCGCCGATCACCACCACGGCACCGGCTGCGGCCGTGGATTCAACCTGGATGCCGCTCAAGAAGATGCGTGCACCTGTGGTGGTATCGGTGTCGATGCGTTGGGCGGCGACCTGATTGCCTTGCACCAGATAGGCCGTCTGGCGACCATCCCAATGAAAGGTGGTGGCCTGTGTTTCGTTTGGTACAAAGACACTGACCGCCACCTGGGCCAGGGGCGCGACCGCCAGATCGATCGGGTCGCTCACCAGCGGCGCGCCCGGCAACACGGTGGCCGAGGCTTTGCCGCCGAAAGTGATCGCGCGATCCGTTCCGCTGACGATCGCCGATCCCGCGCCGGCCAGCGCAACATGCGCCGCGCCAATGAACAAGGGCTGGCTGCCGTATTCGTTGGACAGCACGATGCGCATGCGCCGGCCGCCCAGGCTGAGGCGGGCCACTTGCCGCAGCGTCTGGTTTTCCAATGTGGCCGGGATATTGGTGGGAAAAGCGAAGTCCGACCCCCAGGTCGGTTGGGGGCTGGCCGCCCAGCTGCCGATCCAGGCACTGGATTCGGCTGCGTTCACGGCAGCGGGCACGGCAACCGAGGCCGCCAGCGCGAGTGCCATGAGCCGGTGGAGCCAGGTCGGGCGGCGGGCATGGGGGTGAACGGGAAAACGGGCAATGGGGTTGGTGGTCATGGTGGGTCCTTGTTTTCGGTCAGTGGGGTTCGTGGAGAAGCTGGGCCTGGCCCACGTGGCCTTGGGCGGGCACCAGCCGCAGCGCAAGCAGGGCCACACCCAAGCCGCACAGGGGCAACAGCGCCGCCACCCAGGTGATGGCACCCAGGCCGGGGCCGTGCGCGATGACGACGCCACCCAACCAGGCGCCGAAGGCATTGCCCAGGTTGAAGGCGGCGATGTTGAAACTCGACGCAAGGCTCTGGCCTGCGCCCTGTGCCTTTTCCAGCACCCACATTTGCAACGGCGCCACGGTGGCGAACGCGGAGGCACCCAGCAGCCCCACAAAAATGACGACCAAAACCTGGCTGTGCAGCGCGAAAGTCATCAGGCCCAGGACGCACGCCAATACGATCAAACTCCCCAGCACGGTGGGCACCAGGTAGCGGTCGGCCAGCCTGCCGCCGAGCAGATTGCCGACCACCAGGCCCACACCAAACACCAGAAAAATCGGCGACACGGCGGCCTCATCGAAACCCGCGACCTGCGTGAGCAGCGGTGCGATGTAGGTGAACACGGCGAACACGCCGGCATAGCCCAGCACCGTGGTCAGCAGCCCGAGCAAGACCGGGCGGCGCGCCATGGCGGCCAGATCGGCGCGCCAGTCGCCAGCTTCGGGTTTGGTCTCGCTTCGCGGTACGAAAAGGCCGATCACGACCAACGCGACAACACCGACGCCCGCCACCGCCCAGAAGGTGGCGCGCCAGCCAAAAGCCTGCCCCAGCCAGGTGCCGAATGGCACGCCCAGGATGTTGGCCATCGTCAGGCCGGTGAACATCACGGCGATGGCGGACGCGCGCTTGTTGGGTGCCACCAAGGAGGTCGCCACCACGGAACCGACGCCGAAGAAGGTGCCGTGGGCGAACGCAGCCAAGACGCGGGCGGTCATCAAAAAGCCATAACTCGGGGCGAGTGCGCAGGCGGCGTTGCCCAGGGTGAAGATCACCATCAGGCCCAGCAGCACGCGTTTTTGCGGCCAGTGTCCGGTCATCGCCGTGATCAGCGGTGCGCCAACGACGACGCCCAGCGCGTAGCCGGAAATCAACCAACCGGCCGCCTGGAGGGAGACGCCAAACTCGGCGCCGACCTCCAGCAGCAAACCCATGAGGACGAATTCGGTGACGCCGATGCCGAAGGCACCGACGGTGAGCGCATAAAGAGCGAGAGGCATGGTCTTGTCTATGTGAGTTGAAGTGCTGATTGCGTATGAATTGTGATTTCGTATCAATTTATGCGATAGACTGCCCAGCGGCACAACATTTGTGAGTTCAATTCATATGGCGCGTCTGGATGTCAACCGGTCGGGAGAGATGGAGGTTTTCGTGCGCGTGGTGCAGCTGGGTGGTTTTTCCGCCGCCGCACGGGCATTTCGCATGACGCCTTCGGCGGTCAGCAAATTGGTGGGGCGGCTTGAAAGCCGCCTGGGCGTGCGCTTGGTCAACCGCTCGACGCGCCAGGTGCAACTCACCCCGGAAGGCTGCGTGTTCTACGAGCGCAGCGTGCGCGTGCTGGCCGATCTGGAAGAGGCGGAGCGGGGCGCGGCCACCAACGACGCGCCGCGCGGCCGGCTATGCGTCAACACCAACGTGCCGTTCGGCGAGCATTTCCTGTTACCGCTGGTGCCGGCGTTTCTGGCCAGGCACCCGGACGTGACGCTCGACATCGTGCTGACCGACGAGGTGATCGACATCCTGGAACAACGCGCAGACGTGGCGGTGCGGGCCGGCCCGCTCAAAAGTTCGCGCCTGCTGGCACGCAAGCTGGGCGCCACCCGCATGGTCATCGTCGGCGCGCCCGCCTACCTGGAGCGCCATGGCGTGCCCAGCAGGCCGGCCGACCTGGAGCAACACAACCGGCTGGGCTTCAACTACGCGCGGTCGATGGAGGGCTGGCCCTTGCTCGACCAAGGGCAAACCACCAACGTGGCGACCACCGGCAATGCCCAAGTCAGCGATGGCGGCGCATTGCGGCGCTTGACCCTGGCAGGGTTAGGCCTGGCGCGGCTCGCGGCTTTCCATGTTCAAGACGACGTTGCCGCCGGACGGCTCCAGGTCGTGCTGGAAGACTGCAACCCCGGCGACAGGGAAGAAATCCACGCCGTCTTCCTCGGGCAAGGCGGTTACCTGCCTGCACGTGTGCGCGCATTTCTCGATTTTCTGGTTGAGAAGGTCCGGCTGGATTGAGTTGGACGTTGCAGTCTCTGAGCGGGACGAAGACTGGCTAAAGGGCGATCAAGGCAAATCACGAAACGGCATACGTCTTCATGGAGGGCGAGATGCCTGGTGTTGTGGACATAGGGGGGATTACCCATGGCTTTGGCCAACACCGCATTGCAGGTCAGTGGCCACGCTCCGGAACCACCGGTTCACCCACCGCATAAAAAAACCCGCCTGCCACATGGTGCAGGCTGCGCAATGCGTCCGGGGCATTCTCAAAGTGCCAGCGCCCTTGGCTGAATACGCGCTCATCGGCCCAGGCGGCCAGCACTTCGGCCAGGATCAGGTCGTGTGGCCCGGCCACGTGTGCGGTGGCGGGCAGTACGCGGCATTCCATCCAGGCGATGGCCTCTTGCACCAGGGGGCAGCCGGTGTGTGGGCCGGGTTCAAACAGCGCGCCGCAGCGCGCCAGTTTGTCGGGGTGGTCAAGGCCGCTCTCACCGCCCACGGCGCGGGTGAGTTCTGCCTGGGCCAGGCAGGGCACGCTCAGGCTGAGAAGGCCGCTGGCGTCGACCAGTTGGCGGGTGAGGGTGGCCTTGTCGATCACGACGGCGACTTTGGGTGGGTCAAAGTCCAGTGGCATGGCCCAGGCGGCGGCCATCACGTTGCTGCGCCCTGCATGGGAGCTGCCGGCGAGCACGGTGGGCCCATGGTTGAGCAGGCGGTAGGCCTTGTCGAGCGGCACGGGGGTCATGGCCAAGGTGCGTGCCCCGTGTTGCGGAAAGGTCGGCGCGTGGGCGCTTAAATGCCTTCGCGGTTAAGCGAGTTCGGCGATCAGTTCAATTTCCACACAAGTGCCCATGGGCAGTTGTGCCACGCCAAAGGCGCTGCGGGCGTGTGCGCCCACGGTGGGGCCGAAGACCTGGCCCACGAGTTCCGAGCAGCCGTTGGTGACCAGGTGCTGTTCGGTGTAGGTGGGGGTGGAGTTCACCAGGCTCATGAGCTTGACGATGCGTTTGACGCTGTTGAGGTCGCCGCCGGCGGCTTTGCAGGCCGCGTCCAGGGTGCCCAGCAGGTCGATGGCCACGGCGCGGGCGGCCAGCTTGGCTTCGTCGGTGGTCATGGTCAGGCCGACCTGGCCGACCCAGACTTTGCCGTCTTTCTTGGCGATGTGGCCGCTCAGAAAAATCAGCTTGCCACTTTGCGCAAACGGCACGTAGGCGGCGGCGGGAATGGCAACGGGGGGCAGTTCGATGCCAAGGCTGGACAACTGGTCGTAAACGCTCATGCGGGGCTCCTGGAAGTGAAGCGTTTCATTGTAGGGGCCGTTGCAAGTGGTGAGGCCACTCGGGACCTGCTTGCCGCGCTTGCATCAGGCCGATTCATGGGCCCGCTGGCGGCGTGCTTCAGGCTTCTTGCAGGGCGGCGATTTCGTCGGGCGGCGCGACGGTGACGGCCACTTCCAGGGTGTGCTGCGCACCACCTTGGATCACGCCGCGCATGGGCGAGACATCGGCGAAGTCGCGGCCCGTGGCCAGGGTGACGTAGTCTTCGCCCGGACTGCCCCAGCCGCAATTGTTGTTGGTGGGGTCGTAGTCGACCCAGATGCCTTTGCTGTCTGCACCGTCTGCGGCCATGCTTTCGTCGCCTTCGGGCCGGGGGCAGTAGACGGCGACCCAGGCATGCGAGGCGTCGGCGCCGATCAAGCGGGGTTTGCCGGGCGGGGGTTGTGTCAGCAGGTAGCCGCTCACGTAGCGCGCTGGCAGGCCCAGGCTGCGCAGGCAGCCCAGCATGATGTGGGCGAAATCCTGGCACACGCCCTTGCCTTGTTTCAAGGCTTCAAGTGCGGGTGTGTTGACTTCGGTGCTGGCGGTTTCGTATTTGAGTTCGGTGTGTATGCGCTCCATGAGCCGGCGCGCAGCTTCCAGCATGGGCAGGCCGGGCGCGAAGGCCGGGCGGGCGAAGGCGGCGAAGGCGTCGTCGCGCGGCACGTAGGGCGAGGAAAAGCCGAATTCGCTCGCCGCGTCGTAGGGCGCCTGGGCACGGTAGCGAAAGTGCTCGCGCACGGCCTCCCAGGTCGTGGCCTGCCAGGCTGGGCTGTCGGGCAGCGGCCGGGGAGGGCGGGTTTGCACCAGGCTGTCGGCTTCCACGGTCAGGGTTTCGTGCGGCGCCTGCAGCGAAAAAAAGGTGCGCACATTGCCGTAGACGTCCACGGTCTGGCTGCGGGCGGCGGGTTCGGGGGCGATGGTCAGCGTGTGCGCCTGCACCTGCTGCGAGCCGGTGTCCACAGGTGTCAGGTGCACCATGTGCTGCGCCAGGTTGATGCCGATCTGGTATTCGTAGCAGGTTTTGTGCAGTATGCGCAGCAACATCTTCAAGCTCCCAGGCTCTGGCTGCGCTGGTCGGCGTGGCTGAAATGCAGGCGCGTGATCTCGTCCGACAGCTCGTTGCTCGCGATTTCGCATTCGACCAGCAAGGCCATCAGCTCGGTGTGGTTCTTGATCCCATCGGTGCCGCGCAGGCCGTTGCTCAGATCCGCCAGCACCCAGGTGTCGGGGTCGGGCAGGCCCATGGCCAGAACCGCGTCTTGTGGCGTGGCGCTTTGTGAGAGTTTGGCCAGGCGCGCGCGCAGTGTCTGCACCACCCAGGCGATCGAACGGGGGTTGTCCCGGTCCATCACCAGCAAGTCGACCAGCGCGACCATGTCGCGCCGTTGCTGGTACTGGGCGTGGAAGGTGATGGTGCTGTCGAACAGCGCCACCACGGATTCAAAGCCGACGCCGTCTTCGATGCAGCCGTGTTCCAGGCCGAGCGCGAGCGCACGCGCCAGGGTGCTCAGGCGCTCGATGTGGCGCCCGATGGAGAGCAGGCGCCAGCCATCGTCGCGCACCATGCGGTCGGTCTGCGATCCGGTGATGGCGGCCAGCAGTTCGCTGGCGTTTTGCAGCGCCGCCAGGGCTTCGGCGCTGGCGTATTCGGAGCCGGTGTGCAGGGTGGCGCAGTCGCGGGCAAATTCGGCTTCGGTGCGCTCGATCAAATTCCAGTGCTCTTGCGACAGGCGTTCGCGCACTTTCGAGGCCGAGGCCTTGAGCGAGCCAAGGTTGTAGCCCACGCTGAACGACGGTGGTGCGTCCTTGTCTTTGCCGTCGGGCGAGAGGCCGGCAATGAGGCTGCGCGAAAACACCCGGGCAGACTGTTCGGCGCCGGGCACGTCTTCCAGCACCAGCGAACATTCGCGCGCGGTGGCCGACAGCCATTTCATCAGCCCTTGGGAATTGGGCTCCTCGCCACTGAGGTGGTTGAGCACGATCTGCGCCAGGCGGATGCCGTTTTCAGCGCGTTCGGTGTAGCGACCGAGCCAGAACAGGTTTTCGGCGGCACGGCTGGTCACCGGGCGCTTCTGGTGCGCCATGGACAGTGTGCTGGGCGCGCTCTTCAGCAGGCTGGTGCGGTCCACCTGGCCTTCGGTCATGACCCAGCAGTCGGCGCTGCTGCCGCCGCGCTGCATGGCCGCCACCAGCTGGCCACGTGGCGCCAGCCGCACCAAGCCACCCGGCAGCACGCGCCAGGAGTCGGGGCCATCGGCCAGCGCAAACACGCGCAACATGGCGGAGCGCGGTGTCAGGCGTTCGTTGGTCCAGGTGGGGGTCTGGGAGAGCGGCAGGTATTCCTGCACCGTGTAGTTGTCGGGGTGGCGCACCATGCGGCCCGACCATTCGTCGAGCTCGCGCTGTTGCAGGGTCTGGCCAATGGCCGCGTTCAGCCCGGAACGCGGGTAGGTGGGCTTGATCACGCTGTGGTCGAGCAGGGGCAGCACTTCGCGCAGGGCCGCCTCTTCGCCGCACCACCAGGTGGCCAGCGAGGGCAGCTTGAGTTCTTCGCCCAGCAGGTGGCGGCTGATGGCCGGCAGAAAGCCGAGCAGGGCGCTGGATTCGAGTGGCGCCGAGCCGGGCGCGTTGGCCAGTAGGAGGTTGCCGGCGCGCAGCACCTGCAGCAGGCCCGGCACACCCAGGGTGGAGTCGGAGCGCAGCTCCAGCGGGTCCAGCCATTCGTCGTCGAGCCGCTTGATCAGCGCATGCACCGGCTCCAGACCTTTCAAGGTCTTGAGGTAGAGCCGCTGGTCGCGCACCGTGAGGTCGTTGCCTTCGACCAGGGTGAGGCCCAGGTAGCGCGCCAGGTAGGCGTGCTCGAAATAGGTTTCGTTGTAGGGGCCGGGCGTGAGCAGGGCGATGCGGGCGTCGCTGCCCTCGGGCACCACGCGTTTGATGTTGTCCATCAGAGCGCGGTAGGTGGCGGCCAGGCGCTGCACCTTCATGGAGGCGAAGGCCTTGGGAAACTGGCGCGAGATGGCGATGCGGTTTTCCAGCAGATAACCCAGGCCCGACGGGGCTTGTGTGCGTTGTCCCACCACCCACCATTGGCCGTCGGGGCCGTGGGCCAGATCAAAAGCCACGATGTGCAGCCAGGTGCCGTCCAGCGGCGTCATGCCTTGCATGGAGCGCAGGTAGCCGGGGTGGCCTTGCACCAGGGCGGCTGGCAGCAGGGCTTGCTGCAAGAGCTGCCGTGGGCCGTACAGGTCGCCCATGATGGCATTGAGCAGGCGAGCGCGCTGCTGCACGCCGGCTTCGATACGGGCCCAGGCTTGCGGCTCCACCATCATGGGGAAAAGGTCCAGCGCCCAGGGGCGTTTGAGGCCCGACGCATCGGCGTAAACGTTGTAGGTCACGCCGTTATCGCGGATCTGGCGCTGCAGGTTCTTGTGGCGGCGGTTCAGGTCGTCGAACCCGTTTTCACCCAGGTGGTCGAAAAAACGCTGCCAGGCCGGCGACAACGTGGCGGGGTCGGCGCCGGCTTCGGCGGCCGAGTTGCGCAACTCGTCCAGATGCCCTGGGTCGGCGGGCAGCGACAAGGACAGCGCCCAATCGCAGGGCGACTCGTTGCGGAGCTCGTCGAACAGGGAGTCGGGTGCGTCTGGTTTCACGGTGTCAAGTATGCCCGCAGCACGGTCCCGCTGCCGTTTCACTGGGGCCGGGGTGTTGCATCCCTCACGAACGCAACAATCCCCTTCTTGGTGCGCGCAAGGTCATCGGGACCAGGCTTTAGGCCAAAGGCAGCGTGTCCAGGCTGGCGTAGGTGCCGCGCAGCCAGTGCTTCACGCGCTCGCGTTCCAGCATGCCCAGCGAATCGGGTCCGTTCTTGGTGTGAACGGCCGCCCAGAAGCTGGCGTTGCGGCGATCGATTTTGCGCATGCTGGCTTCGTGCAGCAGGCCCAGGCTGATGACCTGCCCACCCAAAGCCAGGGTTTTCTTCAGGGCCGGCGAGCTCTCCAGCTGAGAGAAATCGTTGCCCCGGCCTTCGTTCTTGACGACGAAATAGTTGGGCCCCGCGCCATAGGTGTTGATCAGGCGATCAAGCAGATCCACCGATTCCTTGCCGACGTCGGCTATGTGCCAGAAGTTGACGGTCACCCCCATGCTGCCCAGCAGGGCCAGCACATCGGAGTCCCGCATCCAGCGCGCCACCGGGGCGGCCGTTTGCGCTGCCAGATCCACGATCACGCTGGGCCGAACGCCCACCGCCGGCATGTCCTCGAACACACCCGCGATCTGGTCCAGGCCCTCGTAGGTGTCGACCACCACGGGCGACGCGTAGTCCGCATAGAACCGTGCGAACGTCGTGTGCGAACGGTCGGTATCAAAGCCTTTGAACGGTTGCCCCTTGTCGATGAAGTACTGGGCCAGCACCCGCGCCGCAACCGATTTGCCCACGCCGCCTTTTTCGCCGCCGATGAAATTGAGAGATGCCATGGTTTGTGAGGTATTCGAAAAAGGAAGTGGTTATTTTTGGTGCCGCAGGTCCAGCGTGAACGGGAACTCGCGGCTGCCCGGCACGTGGATCGTAGCCGGACGCACCACGATCGCGCCTGGCGTGTGTCCCATGGCTTTGAAGCGGGAGAGGCGGCGGCTTTCGGCTTCGAACGAATTCACCGGCAGATTTTCGGGGCTCAGGCCACCGGGGTGGGCCACGTGGTATTCGCAGCCGCCCACCGAGTGCTTGGACCAGGTGTCCACGAGGTCGAAGGTCAGCGGTGCGTGCACGCCGATGGTGGGGTGCAGGCTGCTGGGTGGGTTCCAGGCTTTGTAGCGCACACCCGCCACAAACTCACCCACGGTGCCGGTGTTTTGCATGGGCAAGGCCTCACCATTGCAGGTGACCACGTAGCGGCTCTGGTTCATGCCGGTCACGCGCACTTCGATGCGCTCCAGCGACGAGTCCACATAGCGGGCGTTGCCACCTGCCGCGCTTTCTTCGCCCATCACGTGCCAGGGCTCCAGTGCGTTGCGCAGCGTGAGCTCCATGCCACCGGTGTTGATCGAGCCAATGACCGGGAACCGGAACTCGTAGTGCGGCGCAAACCAGCTGGTGTCGAACGCGTAGCCTGCGCGGTTCATGTCGGCAATCACGTCGTCAAAGTCCTGCTTGATGAACGTGGGCAACATGAAGCGGTCGTGCAGCTCGGTGCCCCAGCGCGTGGCCGGCGCCTTGAACGGGCTCTTCCAGAACCGAGAGACCAGTGCGCGCAGCAGCAACTGCTGGGCACTGCTCATGTGCGGGTGCGGTGGCATTTCAAAGGCGCGCAACTCCAGCAGGCCCAGGCGGCCGGTGGCGGAGTCGGGCGAGTACATCTTGTCGATGGAAAACTCGCTGCGGTGCGTATTGCCGGTGACATCGATCAGGATGTTGCGCAGCGTGCGGTCCACGATCCAGGGCGGCATGGTCTGCCCGTACACCTCGCGGTTCTTGTAGATCTGCTCGATCGCGATTTCCAGCTCGTACAGCTGGTCGTTGCGGGCTTCGTCCACACGCGGCGCCTGGCTGGTGGGGCCGACAAACATGCCACTGAACAGGTAGCTCAGGGACGGGTGGTTGTGCCAATACAGCAGCAAGCTGGCCAGCAACTCGGGCTTGCGCAGGAACGGGCTGTCCGATGGCGTGGCGCCACCCATCACGAAGTGGTTGCCACCGCCGGTGCCGATGTGGCGCCCATCGGCCATGAACTTCTCGGCCGACAGGCGCGATTCGAAGGCCGCGTTGTACAGAAACTCGGTGTTTTTCACGAGTTCCCGCCAATTGGTCACCGGATGGATGTTGACCTCGATCACGCCCGGATCGGGGGTGACCTGCAGCAGCTTCATGCGCGGATCGCGCGGTGGCGGGTAGCCTTCCAGCACGAGCTGCAACTTGAGTTCTTCGGCTGTGGCCTCGATGGCGGTGAGCAGGTCGAGGTAGTGCTCCAGCTTCTCCAGCGGCGGCATGAAGACATAGAGCACCGACGAAGCCTTGCCCTTAATTTCGGCTTTGGGGCCACTGGCGCGGCGCGGGTCGCGCACTTCCACGCACAGCGCTGTGCGGCTGATCCAGGCGGCGGACTCGTTCAGGGCGGGCACGCGGTCGAAGTCGGCGGGCTCGGTCTGGGCGGCGGTTCGTGCATTCCCGGTGGGCAGCAGCGATGCCATGCCCGTTGGGGTCTGGAATTTCCGCGTTGCTTCCGGGGCTTGATCTGAGCCGGCCACGTAGCGCGCCGCCATCGCATGGCGGGGCGCCAGGTTGGGGCGCTGGCTGGTCGGGTCTTGCTCCACCATGTAGGGGTAATCGGCCTCGTTCACCCAAGGCAACGAATCCAGCGGCAGGCGCAGACCCATGGGAGAGTCGCCGGGCATCAGGTACATGCGTTCGTCGCGCAAGAACCACTGGCCGCTGGTCCACGCGGGGCCAATGGCCTGCGGTTTATCCGTGGGCTTGAGCGGCAGCAGGTAGCCGACCACCGCGTCCAGTTTCTGGGTGAAGACGCGGCGCAGGCGCACGCGCTCCATTTCGTCTTCCAGCCTGGAGTTGAAGGGATCGACGTTGACCGGCAGGCGGCGTTCGCGCCACATGTAGTACCAGACGTCTTCATAGGCCGGCTGCATGAACTGGTCGGTGATCCCCAGTTTGCGTGCCAGCGTTTCGGTGAAGCGCTTGGCATCTGCGCTGGTGTAGTGCGTGGGCTTGCGCTCGTCCACAAACAGCGCAGGGTTGGCCCACACCGGTTCTTGGTCGGCGCGCCAGTAGATGTTGAGCGCCCAGCGCGGCAGCTGCTCACCCGGGTACCACTTGCCCTGGCCAAAATGCAGGAAGCCGCCCTGGCCGTATTCCGCGCGCAGTTTGTGCACCAGCTCGGTGGCGAATCCACGCTTGGTCGGGCCCAGCGCATCGGTGTTCCATTCGCCAGCGTCGCGGTCGCTATCGGCCACAAAAGTGGGTTCGCCACCCATGGTCAGACGCACATCGCCTGCCTCCAGCTCGGCATCCACAGCGTCGCCCAGCGCCAGCACGTCGGCCCACTGCTCTTCGGTATAAGGTTTTGTAACCCGTGGGGATTCGTAAATGCGCGTCACGCCCATGTGGTGCGCGAAGCTGACCTCACTCTTGCTCACGCCGCCTTCAATCGGGGCTGCGCCAGACGGCACGGGCGTGCACGCCAGCGGAATGTGGCCTTCACCCGCCATCAGGCCGGAAGTCGCATCCAGGCCGATCCAGCCCGCACCGGGCAAATAGACCTCGCACCAGGCGTGCAGGTCGGTGAAATCGACCTCGGTGCCGCTGGGGCCGTCCAGGGCCTTCACGTCCGACTTCAGCTGGATCAGATAGCCCGACACAAAGCGCGCGGCCAGGCCGCAATTGCGCAGCAGTTGCACCAGCAGCCAGCCCGAATCGCGGCACGAGCCGCTGGCCAGCTTCAGGGTCTCCTCGGGCGTTTGCACGCCCGGCTCCATGCGGATCAGGTATTTGATGTCCTGGCTGAGCATCTGGTTCAGCTCAACCAGAAAGATCACCGTGCGCCGCTTGGTACGGTCGATCTTGTCCAGATAGGCCTGGACCAGCGGCGTCACCGGGTCGGGCGTCAGGTAGGGCGCGAGTTCTTCTTTGAGTTCCGGGTCGTAGGTGAAGGGGAATTCCTCCGCCTCGGGCTCCAGGAAAAAGTCAAACGGGTTGTACACGGCCATTTCAAACACCGCGTCCACCGTGACCTTGAATTCGTTCACCTTTTCAGGGAAGACCAAGCGGGCCTGGTAGTTGGCGAACGGGTCTTGCTGCCAGTTGACGAAATGGCCCGTGGGTTCGACCTTGAGCGAAAACGAGACGATTTTGGAGCGGCAGTGCGGCGCGGGGCGCAGTCGAACGATTTGAGGGCCGAGTTCGACGAGGCGGTCGTACCGATAATGCGTGATGTGACTCAGGGCGACGTGGATGGCCATGCTTTTGCCTTTATTCAGGGGGACAAAAAATGTCTGCGCAAGCAAAGCGTTTGCAGAAACCGTTGTTGACCATACTAGCAAGTCTCGCGCCAAAAGTGGGCGCACCTATGACAGTTCCGCGGTCCGTATTTTTTCCGGGCTTGCGGATGTTGGAGAGCCGGGTTCGACGAACGCGCTGACCTGGACGGCGGCGCGGTATGGGTTTCTCTCTCATGGGATGGGTTCTCGGGGTGGCCCTGCAATTGCAGCAGGCCAGCCTATGGCCGTTCTGGATCTACGGGCTCATGGTGGTACTGGCCTTGCTGGCCATGGCGGTGCCTTTGCTGGTGCGGTGGCGCTCACCCGCAAACCCGGTACGGTGGCGCCCGGCCATGCAGGCCCTGGCCTTGTTGGCCGGAGTGGCGCTGGGCTTTGGCCTGACCGGGGCGCGGTCCGAGGTGTATTTGTCGCAGGCGCTCCAACCCGAACTGGAACGCGTGGACTTGGTGGTGACCGGGCGCGTTGCGTCCATGCCCCAGCGCAGCCCGCAGGGCGAACGCTTCGACTTTCAGGTGGAGGCGGCCCAGCTCGACGGCCATTCGGTGGTCTTGCCCGAGCGGGTGCAGCTGGCTTGGAACAGCTGGGGCGGGCGCGGGCAGCAGGGCGCGGCCAGCCCCGGACTGGGCGCTGGGGAGCGCTGGCGCTTCGTGGTGCGCCTGCGCCGCCCGCACGGCAACGCCAATCCGCACGGTTTTGACCGCGAACGCTGGTTGTGGGAGCAGGGTATACAAGCCACTGGCTATGTCAAGACGGGCGCGCGCGACCCTACGCCCGCGTTGTTGGGCAAGACCGCCTGGCATCCGGTGGCTGCGGCTCGACAACAGGTGGTGCAGGCCATCGAACAACGGGTGGCAGAACCCCGCAGCGCAGGTGTGCTGGCCGCGCTGGTGGCGGGCGACCAAGCCGCCATAGAACGCAGCGATTGGGACCTGTTCCGCACCACCGGGGTGGCCCATTTGATGAGCATCTCCGGTCTGCACGTGACCATGTTCGCCTGGCTGGCCATGGCGCTGGTGCGCTGGAGTTGGCGCCGCCTGGCGGGAGTGGTGCCTGGCCTGCTGCTGGCCTGTCCCGCACCCCGGGCCGCTGCCGTGGGTGGTCTGTCGCTGGCCCTGGTATATGCCGTTTTTTCGGGCTGGGGAGTGCCCTCGCAACGCACGCTGCTGATGTTGGCGGTGGTGCTGTTTTTGCGCCTGGGCGCCCGGCAATGGCCTTGGCCGGCGGTGTGGCTGCTGGCCATGGCGGCAGTGCTGTTGCTCGACCCCTGGGCCTTGATGCAGGCGGGCTTCTGGTTGAGCTTTGTCGCGGTGGGCATTCTGTTTTCCACCGACCCCGGTCGCCGCGTCGGCGCCGAGCGTGCCGCAGCAGCGAGCGCCGCCTGGGGGCGTCGCTCGCTGCGCGCAGGCCTGGCCTTGTTGCGCGAACAAGCGGTGGTGACCGTGGCGCTGGCGCCCTTGACGCTGATGTTGTTCGGCCAGTTTTCGGTGGTCGGCCTGGCGGCCAACCTGCTGGCGATTCCTTGGGTGACCTTGCTGGTGACGCCCTTGGCCATGCTGGGCGTGCTGGTGCCACCGGTCTGGGATTTGGCGGCTTGGGCGGTGCGGGCATTGATCTGGGTGCTGGCCGCCTGGGCGGACTGGCCTTGGGCGTCGGTGCACCGCGCGATCGCGCCGCTGCCGCTGGCCGTGGCGGCGGTGTTGGGTGGTATGTTGCTGGTGTTGCGCCTGCCCTGGGCGCTGCGCTTGGGTGGGGTGCTTTTGCTGTGGCCGGCCCTGCTGTGGACGCCGCCCCGGCCAGCTCCCGGCGAATTCGAACTGCTGGCGCTGGACGTGGGGCAGGGTGGTGCGGTGCTGGTGCGCACCGCCTCGCACACTTTGTTGTACGACACCGGTCCGCGCTACGCGTCGGGGGGCGATGCGGGCCAGCAGGTGGTGGTGCCGCTGTTGCGCGCCATGGGAGAACAGCCCGACACCGTGCTGGTGAGCCACCGCGACAGCGACCACGCAGGAGGCTCGGATTCGGTGCGGGCGGCTTTTCCTGCAGCGCAATGGCTGAGTTCCTTCGACGCCGATGCGCAGCGGCGCTGTCTGGCGGGACAGCGTTGGGAATGGGACGGGGTGGTGTTCGAACTGCTGCATCCGGAGCCGCAAGACTACGCGCCCGGCGATGGTCGGCGCCGCTCGAGCAACGCCATGTCTTGCGTGCTGCGGGTGCACAACCCGCAACAAAGCGCCTGGCTGGCCGGTGACATCGAAGCGGCGCAAGAAGTCCGCCTCGCGCTGGCGTACCCCGACTTGCGCGCCAGCGTGATGCTGGCCCCGCACCACGGCAGCCAGAGTTCGTCGAGTCCGGTGTTGCTCAACGTGCTGCGTCCCCAGTGGGTGGTGATCCAGTCCGGCTACCTCAACCCCTTCCACCACCCGGCACCCTTGGTGCTGGATCGATACCGCGAGCGCGGCATGGCGTGGGTGGCGTCGCCCGAATGTGGCGCGGCCTGGTGGCGCAGTTGGGCGCCTGAACAGATGCAGTGCCAGCGCGATGCGCAGCGCCGGTATTGGAACCACCGGCCGGACGGGCGCATGGGGGCCAATTGACCGCAGGCGGAGCGATCCAGTCGATATAAATGCGCAATCCGGGTCGGGGAGCGTGTGTGTTGGCTCAGTACTTGCTATGCTGTATTCAGGAGATCAAGCCTATGAGCAAACACACTTTTGATGAGATGAACGCCTCGCCCGACGAGGTGCGTAGCCACTACCAAAGCTACGCGCGCTGGTTGGCCGAGCAGCCGCCAGAAGTGATGGCAGACCGGCGTGAAGAAGCCGAGGTGATATTTCGCCGCGTGGGCATCACCTTTGCCGTGTACGGCGACAAAGACGAAGACGCGGTGGGCAACGAACGCCTGATCCCCTTCGATCTGATTCCGCGCATCATTCCCTCGCACGAATGGCGCAGCATGAAAGAAGGACTGGTGCAGCGGGTGTCGGCGCTCAACCGCTTCATCCACGACGTGTACCACGACCAGGAAATCATCAAGGCCGGGATCATTCCCGCTGAACAGATTCTCCAGAACGCCCAGTTCCGCCCCGAGATGATGGGGGTGAACGTGCCTTGCGACGTGTATTCGCACATCTCGGGCGTGGACATGGTGCGCGCACCGAACGCCGATGGTGTGGGCGAGTACTACGTGCTGGAAGACAATCTGCGCGTGCCCAGCGGCGTGTCTTACATGCTGGAAGACCGCAAGATGATGATGCGGCTGTTCCCCGAGCTGTTCGGGCAGAACCGCGTGGCGCCGGTGGCCCACTACCCCGACTTGTTGCTGGAAACCCTGCGCGCCGTGGCGCCCACCACATCGGACGATCCCACCGTGGTGGTGCTCACGCCCGGCATGCACAACAGCGCCTATTTTGAGCACGCTTTTTTGGCGCAGCAAATGGGCGTGGAACTGGTGGAAGGGCAAGACCTGATCGTCAAGGACAACTTCGTCTACATGCGCACCACGCGTGGGCCGCAAAGGGTGGACGTGATCTACCGCCGGGTCGACGACGATTTTCTCGACCCGCTGGCGTTTCGGCCCAGCTCGACCCTGGGCTGTGCCGGTCTGCTCGATGCCTACCGCAATGGCAACGTGAACATCTGCAACGCGGTGGGCACGGGCGTGGCCGACGACAAGTCGATCTACCCTTATGTGCCCAAGATGATCGAGTTCTACCTGGGCCAGAAACCGATTCTGAACAACGTGCCGACCTTCATGGGCCGCAACCCGGAAGATCTCAAATACATTCTGGGCAACCTCAAAGACCTGGTGGTCAAGGAGGTGCATGGTGCGGGCGGCTACGGCATGCTGGTGGGGCCGGCGTCCACCAAGGCCGAGATCGAAGAGTTCCGCAAAGCCATCGTGGCCAAGCCCGATGGCTACATTGGCCAGCCCACGCTGTCGCTCTCGACCTGTCCGACCTATGTCAAGAGTGGCATCGCGCCGCGCCACATCGACTTGCGTCCTTTCGTGCTGTCGGGCTCCGAGGTGCAGATGGTGCCCGGTGGCCTCACGCGGGTGGCCCTCAAAGAGGGTTCTCTGGTGGTGAATTCGTCGCAAGGCGGCGGCACCAAAGACACCTGGATTCTGGAGAACGGAGCTACACCATGATGCTGTCAAGAACCGCCGACCACCTGTTCTGGATGTCGCGCTACACCGAGCGGGCCGAAAACACCGCGCGCATTCTGGATGTGAACTACCAGACCTCGCTGCTGCCGCAATCCAGCGTCGAGGCGCAAGCGGGCTGGGAAGGGCTGCTGGTGATCAGCGAGCTCATGCCCAGCTACAAGGAAAAATACGGCGCCGAGATCACGCCACGCAATGTGCTGGACTTCATGGTCCGCGACGAAGCCAATCCGTCGAGCATCTACTCGTGCCTGCGGGCTGCGCGCGAAAACGCGCGGGCGGTGCGTGGCTCGCTCACCACCGAGTTCTGGGAAACCCAGAACCAGACTTGGCTGGAACTGGGCCGCATGCTCAAGGGCAAGGAATTCGAGCGCGACCCGAGCCAGTTTTTTGAATGGGTCAAATTCCGTTCGCACCTCTCACGCGGTGTGGCGATTGGCACCATGTTGCGCGACGAGGCCTACAACTTCTACCGCATGGGTACCTTTCTGGAGCGCGCCGACAACACCGCACGCCTGCTCGATGTGAAGTACCACGCCGCCTACAGCGACCACGCAAGCGACGCTGCGGCCATGGAGGAGGACTTCGACTTCTACCAATGGAGTGCGATTCTGCGCAGCGTGAGTGGCTTCGAGGTCTACCGCAAGGTTTACCGCGACGTGATCACGCCGGTGAAGGTGGCCGAACTGCTGATCCTGCGCGCCGACATGCCCAGAAGCCTGCACAACTGCATCAACGAAGTGGTCAACAACCTCACCGTGGTGGCCAATGCGCAGTCGGGCGAGACCACGCGTTTTGCGGGCAAGTTGCGCGCCGATTTGCAGTACTCGCGCATCGATGAAATCCTGGGCAGCGGCCTGCACGCGTTTCTGACCCAGTTCCTGGACCGTGTCAACGATCTGGGCGGACGCATCAGCCAGGACTTTCTGGTTCCCGTGGCGCACTGAGCCGGACACCGAACTAGGTTGGGCGCGCTGCGACGCGCCAGTTGGGGCCACGGTGCGGGCGGCCCCGCTAAACTCGCGGGCATGTGTTCACAGCCACAGCCCTGGCTTTGCCGCCCATGCCGCCACGCAGCCATTTGAGCGCGCTGACCAGTTTGCGCTTCATTGCCGCGCTGGCGGTGGTGGTGTTGCACTACCGCGATCTGCTCGGCCCGCTGCCGCCCTGGTTGCTGCAGGCCATCGTTGGTGGGCAATACGGCGTCACCTTCTTTTTTGTTCTCAGCGGCTTCATCCTCACCTACCGCTACCGCGACTGGTTTGCGCAAGGGGTGGACGCCTGGCGCTACGGCTGGTTCCAGCGCTTTCGTCTGGCGCGCATTTACCCGGTCTACCTGTTCGGGCTGCTGCTCGATACGCCCTGGCATGTGCTGGAGCGCATCGGCGCCGGGGCCTTGCCCGCCGAGGCGCCCACGTATTGGGCCTCGTGGTTGATCAATGCCGTGGGGCTGCAGGCCTGGGTACCGGCGGTTCCTTTTGCGATGTTCTGGAACACCCCGGCCTGGAGCGTGGCGGCGGAGTTCTTTTTCTACGCCAGTTTTCCCTGGGTCTGTTGCGCGCTCTCCCGGCGTGCCCAGCGGCCCGCGTGGATGCTGCTGGCTCTGTTGGTCACTGTGCTGACAGGCACTTTGTTGTACGTGGCGGTGATCCACAGCATGAACTACGTCTGGCGGGTCGAACCGACCACGCAATACCTGGTCACGGTCTACAACCCTGTGCTGCGCTACAGCGAATTTCTGGCCGGTTGCCTGGCCGGGCAGTGGTTTCTGGGTCCACTGCCAGAAGCAGGGCCGAACCGGGCGCCCCGCTGGCTGGCGTCGTTGTGGCGTCGCAATCTGGTGTTGACGCTGTGTTTGCTGTTGATAGGCTGGCGCATCATGGCACCGTCCTATACCGGCCCGAGCGCCGGGTGGTGGCTGCTGGATGTGTCCAGCAAGTACAGTTTTTTCATCCTGCCCTTTGTCGGTGTGATTTTGGCCGTGGCCAGTGGCCGCACCTGGTTGAGCCCACTGCTGGAGCGTCCCTGGATGGTGTTGCTGGGCCAAGCCAGCTACGCCTTGTACATCGTGCACTGGTCGGTGGTGACGGTGTTGAGCATGCAACTGTTGGGTGCTTGGGGCACGCCCACGCTGCACGCCTTGGCCCTGGCGGGCACGGTGTTTTTGTCGCTGGCCTGCTACCGCTGGATCGAAGTGCCCTGGCGGCGCCGTTTACGCGGTGATTTTTCGCTCAAAGGCGGTAGCCGTTTGCCCGTCGCTGCGGTTTAGGACCTGCGGCGCAGACGGCACAATCGTGTCTGATATCAGCATGCCGATCGAATCCATCATGAAACCTGTGCTCCCTCCCGCTCCCCGCCCCGAATCGGTCGCCACGCGTGTGCTCGACGCGGGTTGGCGGCAGTGGATCGCCGAGAACCGCTTGCGCCAGTGCACGCCCGAATCCATGCTGTTGACGATGACCCAGGCCGGTGTCGATGCCGAACAGAGTGCGCAGGCGATCCGCGCGATGGAGTCCGATCCAGCGTTTCTCGCCGCGCGCAAGATGCAGCAGATCACCCTCAAGCTGGAGTCGGTGCTGGCCAACCAGCACCGGGTGCGGGTGCTGGACCCGCACTATGGCCAAGTGGAAAAACGCAGCGGTGTGTCGCGGGCCGAGTTTCTCGCGCAATACGTCTATGGCAGCCGCCCGGTGGTGCTGACCGATGTTGCGCGCGACTGGCCGGCCATGCGGCGCTGGTCGCCACAAGATCTGCGCGAGCGCTTTGGACAGCAGCAGGTGGAAATCCAGGCCGAGCGCAGCGCCGACCCGAACTACGAGGTCAACAAGATGGACCACAAACGCAGTGTGCGGCTGGCGGATTTTGTGGACCAGGTGCTGGCGGGTGGCGCCACCAACGACTACTACCTGACCGCCAACAACGAGGCCTTGCGCCAACCCGCGTTCGCGCCACTGCTGGCCGACATCGGCACGCTGCCCGACTTTTGCCAAGCCGAGGAACTGGCGCGCCACGCCTCGTTCTGGTTCGGCCCGGCTGGCACGGTGACGCCGCTGCACCACGATACGCTGATGCTGTGCCACACCCAGGTGGTGGGGCGCAAGCGCTGGCGCTTCATATCGCCGCTGCAGACGCCGCTGCTTTACAACCACTTTGAGGTTTACAGCCCGGTGGATATCGATCGGCCCGATTTGCAGCGCTACCCGCTGTTCGCACAGGCCACGGTGCTGGAGGTGGTGGTCGAGCCGGGCGAAACCGTGTTCTTGCCCCTGGGCTGGTGGCACCAGGTGACCGCGCTGGATGTGAGCCTGTCGTTTTCGTTTTCGAACCTGGCGTTCCCGAACAGCTACACCTTCCACAACCCGTCGATCACCAACTGGTGACGCTGCGGGCTGTGGGCCTCAGGGCTTGCCGAGCAAGGCCTCGATCGTCTGGCCGAGTTCGATCACCGCCAGCGCGTAGTAGCTGCTCCAGTTGTAGCGCGTCACCACGTAGAAGTTCTCGGTGCCGGCCACGTAGCTGGGTGCCGCGCCCGCGTTTTCCAGCTCCACCAGGGCCAGCTTGCCGGTGTGCGACAAGGCGACACCTTGCAGCACCGCGCCTTTGGCGGTGAAGCTTTCGACGCTGAAGGTGGGCAGTATGTCCGGGGCCAGCAGGCTGTCCTTGTCCAGGCGCGCGGGGTCGAACGCCACGGGATAGTGGGTGGGCATGCCCGGCTGCCAGCCAAAGGCCTTGAAGTAGTTGGCGACCGAACCGATCACGTCGGCCTGGCTGTTGAACAGATCGACCCGGCCATCACCATCGAAGTCGATCGCGTATTTCACCCAACTGCTGGGCATGAACTGCGGCCAGCCCATGGCGCCGGCGTAGCTGCCGCGCAAGGCTTGTGGGTCCATACCCGCGCGCCAGGTCAGGCTGAAGTACTGTTCCAGCTCGCCTTTGAAGAATTCGGTGCGCGCATCCGCCCGCGGGTGGCTGGTGGGAAAGTCAAACGCCAGCGTGGCCAGGGCGTCGATCACCCGGAAGTTGCCGGTGTGCTGGCCGTAAAGGGTTTCCACGCCGATCACGCCCACGATCAGGCTGGCGGGCACGCCAAACTCCGCCTCAGCGCGGGCCAGGGTGGCCTGGTTGTCTTGCCAGAAGCGTTGGCCGGCGCGCAGCCGCACCGGTTCGATGAAGCGCGCGCGGTAGGTGGCCCAGTTCTTGGGTGTGCCGCTGGGTGCCGGCGCCATGAGGCGGGCGACGCGGTCCAGGCGCTCGGCCTGGGCCATGTGTTGGCGCACCCAGCTGGGGTCCAGATCCCGGCGCAGCGCCAGATCGTCGGCAAAAGCCATGGCCGTGCTGCTCATGCCGTAGGTGTAGGCGGGCGCGGCCACGCTGGGGCGCTGTTTGGCCGGGCTGCTTTTGCCGGCCAGCGCACAGCCGGGCAGGGCGAGCACACCCATGGTGGCGAACCAGAACAGGCGCGGCACGGCGGCGCAGCGGACGCCGCGCAGGGCCGTGGAAACGACGAAACGAAAAAATACGGTCACCGAGTGCCCTCCCTGGGCCATGCAAGTTGCTGGAATTCCTTGTGCAGTGTAGCCAGCGACAGCGCGGTGTTGGCGGCGTAGCGCTGGTTTTCCAGCCGCAGCAGCCACGAACCCAGGCTTTGGCTGAAATCGGTGGCACCCAGGTGTTTCTGTGCCAGTGCGGCCAAGGTGCGCGGCGGGGTGTTGTCGGCGCTTTCCAGGCCTAGGCGGCGCAGGCGCTTGCGCGCACGCTGGAGCAGGCGCAGCCAGGGGTCGTGCTGCTGGCGCTCCCACAAGGTCCAGCCCGCGCCAACCAGACTGACCAGCACCACCACGGCGATCAGCACATAGGCGAGATCGGTCCAGCTGGGCGAAGAAAAGCCCAGCTTCTTGAGCAACTGCAGCTGCTGGCCTTGCGTGTAATTCAGCACCCATTGGTTCCAACGGTCGTTGACCGTGTCCCAGACGTCGCGCCACTGGGCGGTCCAAGTGGGGTTGAGTTTGCGAAAAGCGCCGGTGAACGCATTTTCGGGCGCGAGGAGCCGCTCCAGCGAGCCGGTGCGCCCGGGGGCCACGGCCGAGGTCGGGTCCACGCGCACCCAGCCCCGGTCTTGCAGCCAGACCTCGGTCCAGGCGTGGGCGTCGCGTTGGCGTACCGTCCAGTAACCGCCCACGCCGTTGAGTTCTCCGCCCTGGTAGCCGGTGACGATGCGCGCGGGTATGTCCATGGCGCGCATCAGGATCACGAAACTGGACGCGATGTGTTCGCAAAAGCCCTCGCGCTTGTCGAACCAGAACTCGTCGGCGGTGTCGCGTCCATACAGGCCAGGCTCCAGCGTGTAGCTGTAGCCACCACTGCGCAGGCGCTCCATGGCCGCGCTGACCAGGGCCGGCGCGAAGGCCGGGCCGCTGCCGATCTCGCGGCGCAGCGCCTGCGCCAGGGCGAGGGTGCGCGGGTTGTAGCCCGGTGGCAGTTCGGTGTAGTCCTGCAGGCCCACCACAGGCTGTCGTGGGCCGTGGCGGAATTGGGGGTAGCTCTCCGCCCGGTAGCGCACCAGCTGGGTCACGACCTGGCGGGCGCGCCATTGCAACTGGCTGCTCATATAGACCTCGGTGCCTGGCAATACCGGCGCTTGCAAGGCGGCGTCCAGCACCAGCAGCCAGCTCTGGTTGTGCGGCTCCATGGTGACCTCGTAGCGCACCGGTTCGCCCGACACCGAAAGCCCGCTGGCCAGAGCCATGCTTTCCGGAAAGCCCGAACGCAGCGGGCGCCAGCGCACGCCATCAAAATCGCTCAACACCGGGCCCCGAAAGTAGAGTTCGTTCTGTGGCGGTGGTGCGTCCTCAAAACGGATGCGCATGGCGATGCCGTCGTCGAGCACCAGTCTGGCGATTTGACCCACCTCCATCTGGTTCGACAAACCGGTGCGGCCGCTCTGGGCGTCGCTGGGCAAGCCCCAAAGCGGTGCCAGGCGCGGGAACAACATGAACAGCACCAGCATGACCGGCGCGCCCAGCGCCGCCATGCTGGCCGCGATGCGCGCCGCAGCCATCAAGGGCGGGCGTCCCACCGGCATGTGGGCGTTGACCAGGGCGGTGAGCAAGCCCAACAGGGCGAGCAGGATGCCTGCAGCGGTGAGCAAGGATTGTGAATAGAAGAAGTGGGTGAGCAGGGTGAAGAAGGCCAGAAAGAACACCACAAAGGCATCGCGGCGGGCACGCAATTCCAGCGTCTTCAAGGCCAGCAGCACCACGATGAGCGTGACACCCGCATCGCGCCCCAAAAGGGTGCGGTGTGTGAGCCAGGTCGCACCCAAAGTGAGCACGAGCAGGCCCAGGCGCCAGGTCCAGCCCGGCAGCGGCAGGCTGCGCAAAGCCAAGCGGGTGCGCCAAGCCAGCACACCGACCGTGAGCAGGCTGCACCACCACGGAATGTGGGCGATCTTCATGAACACCACCCAGGCGATGACCGCGAGCAGGAACAAGGTGTCGCGCGCGTCGCGGGGCAGTTGGCCCAGCCGGTGGGTGGCCATGTTCAACACAGGGCCAAGGCCTCCAGGCATCGCGCGCGGTGGGCCGCGCCCTGGTCTGGTGGGCATTGCCAGCCGGGCAGGCGCATGCCGTAGTCCAGTCCCAGCCGGTCGGCCATCAGCACCCAGGCGGTGAGCCGGGATAGCCGGGCTTCTGGTTCACCCAGGCCACACTGTGTGTGGTCCAGCCACAGTTGCTGTCGCTGGCTGGAGAGCGCGTCGCGGCTGACCAGGTCGTCG
>NZ_JBFJMY010000008.1:0-27655 GCF_041633695.1 Hydrogenophaga sp. | reverse complement strand
CACCGGGCCGCGCCCCAGATCGGTCAGGAGCTGGCTGGTGAGCTGGTTGACGTTGTGGCCGTCCAGTCCGAATTTGCGCCACCAGATGCCCAGGCCGTTGACGACGCCAGGGCGCGCGCGGGCCGACACGTGCAGCTTGCAGCGGTGATCACCACGGTCGTTGAACACCCGCACCACGTCGCCATCGGCCAGACCACGCGCCTGGGCATCCTGCGCGTGCATTTCCAGCAGCGGCTCGCCTTCGATGTCGCGCAGGCTTTTCACGTTGACGAAGCTGGAGTTGAGGAAGTTGCGCGCGGGCGGCGAGATCATGGCCAGCGGGTAGCGGCCTGCGGGCTCGGCGGTTTCGTGGTTGGGCAGGTGGTCGGGCAGGCCGTCCAAGCCCTGGGCGACCAGGCGCGCGCTGAAGAACTCGCACTTGCCCGAGGGCGTGGGGAAGGCACCCTGGGCAAGCGGTGCGTCGGGCACGGGCAGGGTGGCATAGCCTTGTGTCAGCAAGGTTTCGAACTGCTCGGCGTCGCCAAACGCGGTTTGGCACAGGCGCAGGTCGTCGTCCTGGAAGCAGGGTTCGTCAAAACCCATGCGCCGCGCCAATTCGCGGAACACCGCGGTGTTGCTGCGCGCCTGGCCCACCGGCGCGATGCCCGGGCGGTTCAGCAGCACGTCGGTATGGCCGTAGCTGGCGTGGATGTCCCAGTGTTCCAGCTGGGTGGTGGCGGGCAGGATGTAGTCGGCAAAGTCGGCGGTGTCGGTCTGGAAATGCTCCAGCACCACAGTGAACAGGTCTTCGCGCTGAAAGCCTTTGACGACTTGGGCCGAGTCGGGCGCCACCGCCACCGGGTTGCTGTTGTAGACGATCACGGCCTCCACCCGAGGGCCGAAACCGGCGCTGGTTTCGCGCTGCAAGTCGTCGCCAATCTGCACCATATTGAGTGTGCGTGGTGTGCGTCCGGCCAGCAGATCGGGCCGGAACAAGGCCGTGCGCTGGACGGGGAAGTGCCCCGAGCTGCTGAGCAGCAAGCCACCCGCGCGGTGCCGCCAGGCGCCGGTGAGCGCGGGCAGGCAGGCCACGGCACGCACCGCGTTGCCGCCACCGCGCACCCGCTGCATGCCGTAATTCAGACGGATGGCGGCGGGCCGCGTGGTGCCCCAGGCGCGGGCCAGGTCGGTGATCTGCTGCACCGCAATGCCGCACACCTCGGCGGCCCGCTCGGGCGGCCATTGCAGGGCGCGCTCGCGCAAGCCTGCCCAGCCCAGGGTGTGCTGGGCAATGTAGTCGTGGTCCAGCCAGTCGTGCACGATCAACTCGTGCATCAGTGCCAGCGCCAGCGCGGCGTCGGTGCCCGGCCGCAGCGCGATGTGCTCGTGGCATTTGTCGGCAGTTTCGGTTTTGCGCGGGTCTATGCAGACCACGCGCGCGCCGTTGCGCTTGGCGGTTTGCACGTGGCGCCAGAAGTGCAGATTGCTGGCGATCGCGTTGCTGCCCCAGATCAGAATGAGCTGGGACTCGGCGAAAAACTCGACCTTCATGCCCACTTTGGCGCCCAGTGTCTGCACCAGACCCTCGCCACCGGCGGTGGAGCAAATGGTGCGGTCCAGCAGCGAAGCGCCGAGCCGGTGGAAGAAGCGAGCGGCCATGCCCTCGGCTTGCACCAAGCCCATGGTGCCGGCGTAGCTATAGGGCAGCACGGCCTGCGGATCGTGGGCGGCGATGGTCTGCAAACGCGCGGCGATGTCCGCCAGGGCGGCGTCCCAGCTCACCGGCTCGAACTGGCCGCTGCCTTTGGGTCCGACGCGCTTGAGGGGGTGCAGGATGCGCTCGGGGTGGTAGGTGCGCTCGGTGTAGCGCGACACTTTGGTGCAGAGCGCGCCACCGGTATGGATATGTGCCGGATTGCCCTGCACCCGTACGGCAACGCCGTCTTGCACCGTGGTGAGCAGGGAGCAGGTGTCCGGGCAGTCGTGCGGGCAGGCGCCCAGTATCTGGATCGGTTCGTCGGATGGCATCGCAGATTTCACGAAAAAAGGGGTTTCAGGATAGGTCTGGGCGTTGTACTGGTTGTATTTGATATAGGCTTCGGCTTACTCAGCTGCCTGGCCCGTCTGCCGGGAGCGCTTTGCGAAAGCAGAATAGCAGGAGAATCGCATGCAACGTCGGCAGGCCATCAAAAGTCTCAGTGGTATGGCAGGGGCTTCGGCCTTGAGCTGGCTGCCCACGCAGGCCATGAGTGCGGGTCTCACAGACACCAGCATCGTCCTGGGACAGTCTGCGCCCTTCAGCGGTGCGGCCGAGCAACTGGGGCTGCAGTTTTACCTGGGTGCCCAGCTGCATTTTGACGAAGTGAACCAGAAAGGGGGCGTCAACGGTCGGCAGATCGATCTCAAGCGCCTGGACGACGGCTACGAGCCCGACCGCTGTGTGGCCAATACCCGGCAGTTCATCGCAGACGACGTGTTCGCCCTGTTCGGTTACATCGGCACACCCACCAGCGTGAAGGCCCTGCCCTTGGCCACCGAGGCCAAGATCCCATTTTTTGCGCCCTTCACCGGCGCGCAGTCCTTGCGGGAACCGTTCAACCGCTACGCGGTCCATGTGCGGGCTTCCTACTTCGACGAAACCGCCGCCATCGTGCGCCAGATCACGTCGGTGGGCATCAAGAAGATCGCGGTTTTCCACCAGAACGATGCGTATGGACAGGCGGGTCTGGAGGGTGTGCAGCGTGCACTCAAACCACTCAATCTGGAGCCGGTGGCGGTCGACACGGTGGAGCGCAATTCGACCGACGTCGGAAAGTCCCTGGGCAGCATCATGGCCCAGCGGCCAGATGCGATCGTGCAGATCAGTTCCTACAAGTCGTGCGCCGCATTCATACGCCAGGCGCGCCAGGCGGGGTTCTCGGGCAATTTTTACAACGTGTCCTTTGTCGGCACGCAGGCTTTGCTGGACGAACTGGGCACCGAAGCGCGTGGCGTGGTGGTCAGCCAGGTGATGCCGTTTCCGTATTCGCAAGCCACGCCGATCTCAGGGGAGTACCTGGCGGCGGTGAAGGCCAAAAACGGCACCGTGCCCAATTATTCGGGCATCGAAGGTTTTGTCGCCGCCAAGGTATTTGTGGAAGCCGTGCGCAGGGCCGGGCGCGCTTTGACGCGGGACAGCTTTCTGGGTGCGGTCGAAAGCATGAGCAAGCTCAATCTGGGCGGGTTCCCGCTGGATTTTGGACCGAACAAACACATGGGCTCCCGTTTTGTGGAACTCACTTTGCTGACGCAGGACGGGCGGGTGCGCCGCTGAGGGATGGCGCCACCGGACGCGGACGGGTCCGGCGACCGACCCGGTGTCATGCAAGCGGCACCGCACTTGGGTACCATGGGCCACAGATCCCACGATTTGAGGCAGCCATGAAACTGATCGACTCCATCCTCACCCAGGCAGCGGATATTGCGGCCATTCGGCGCGACATCCACGCACATCCCGAACTTTGCTTTGAAGAAGTCCGCACCGCCGACGTGGTGGCCCGGCAGTTGCAGGCCTGGGGCATTCCGATGCACCGTGGCATGGGGACCACCGGCGTGGTGGGCATCGTGCACGGGCGCGACGGTGGCAAAAGTGGGCGCGCCATCGGCCTGCGGGCCGATATGGACGCGCTGCCCATGCAGGAGCACAACAGCTTTGCGCACGCCAGCCAGCACGCCGGCAAGATGCACGCCTGTGGCCACGACGGTCATACCGCCATGTTGCTGGCGGCGGCCCAACACTTCGCCCAACACCGCAACTTCGATGGCACGGTGTACCTGATTTTCCAGCCGGCCGAGGAGGGCGGTGGTGGTGCACGCGAAATGATCAAGGACGGCTTGTTCGAGCGTTTCCCCATGGAAGCGGTCTATGGCATGCACAACTGGCCCGGCGCGTCGGTGGGCACCTTTGCCGCCAGTGCGGGTCCTGTCATGGCCTCGAGCAACGAGTTCCACATCGTCATCCGTGGCAAGGGTGCCCACGCGGCCATGCCGCACAACGGCATCGACCCGGTGCCGGTGGCCTGCCAGATGGTGCAGGCGTTCCAGACCATCATCACCCGCAACAAACGGCCGGTGGACGCGGGCGTGATTTCGGTCACCATGATCCACACCGGCGAGGCCACCAACGTGGTGCCCGACACCTGCGAGATCCAGGGCACGGTGCGCACCTTCAGCAACGAGGTGCTGGACATGATCGAGCAGCGCATGCGCGAGATCGCCGAGCACACCAGCGCCGCCTTTGGCGCCCGTTGCGATTTCCGGTTCAAGCGCAACTACCCACCCACCATCAACCACGCCGCCGAAACCGCTTTCGCCCGAGAGGTGATGGCCGGCATCGTGGGCGCCGAACGCGTGATCGACCAGGAGCCCACCATGGGGGCCGAAGACTTTGCCTACATGCTGCAGGCCAAGCCCGGCTGTTACGCCTTCATCTCCAACGGCGACGGCGCGCACCGCGAGATGGGCCACGGCGAAGGCCCGTGCATGCTGCACAACCCCAGCTACGACTTCAACGACGATCTCATTCCGCTGGGGGCCACTTTCTGGGTGCAGCTGGCGGAGCAATGGCTGGCCCGACCGCTCAACAGCGCGTCCACATGATCGGCGTACAGGCCGCCTTTTCGCCGTCCTACGCCCGCGCCCGGGTGGCTTTTCTGGAGGGTGCGGCGGCGGCTGGTTTGGCCATTCGCAGCCATGTGCATCCGCTCAAAGGGCGCGAGGGCGAAACCTTGGCCATGGATCTGGCGCTGGATGGCCGGCCCGACGCCGAGCGCCTGCTCATCATCAGCAGTGCCTGCCACGGCGCCGAAGGCTATTGCGGTTCGGGCGTGCAGGTGTTTGCCTTGCACGACCAGGAATGGCGCGAACACGCACACGCCGCCGGTGTGGCCGTGCTCTACGTGCACGCGCTCAACCCGCACGGGTTTTCGTTTGGGCGGCGGGTGACGCATGAAAACGTGGACCTCAACCGCAATTTCCTCGATTTCCAGCAGGCGTTGCCCAGCAACCCGGCCTATGCCGACATCCATTCGCTGTTGCTGCCGGCAACCTGGCCACCCGACGACGCCAATCGCGCCGAGGTGGGCGCGCTGATCCAGGCGCGTGGTCTGCCCTATTTCCAGGCGGTGGTCTCGCAGGGGCAGTACAGCCATCCCGACGGCTTGTTCTTCGGTGGCACGGAGCCGACCTGGAGCCACGAAACCTGGCGCGAGGTGCTGCGCACCCAGGCGGGCAAGGCGGCCCGATTGGGTTGGATCGATGTGCACACCGGCTTGGGTGAAACCGGCGTGGGTGAGCGCATTCTGGCCTGCCATGACGACGCCGTGGCCTTGCAGCGCGCACAGGCCTGGTGGGGGGGCGATGGGCGCACGCCAGTGACCTCGATCTACGACGGCAGTTCCACGTCGGCTGTGTTGAGCGGCCAGATGTCGAACGCTGTGTACCAGGCCTGTCCGCAGGCCGAATACACCGGCATGGCACTGGAGTTCGGCACGGTGCCGATCACCGAGGTGTTGCAGGCTTTGCGCGCAGACCACTGGCTGCACCTGCACCCCGAAGCCAGCGACGCCTTGCGCCAGCAGATACAGCGGCAGATGCGGGACGCGTTTTACATCGACACCGATGTCTGGCGTGCCCAGGTGATCGCCCAGGCGCGACAGGCCATGTTCCAGGCGGTGCTGGGCCTGGGTGCTTGACGGTTGGGGGCCGGGCTTAGGCGCCCAGATCCATGCGCGCCGACTCCAGGTACAGGCGATCCATGGCGTCGAGCGGTTCGATGGCGCTGGCTTGTTCCATCAGCACCATCGCCTCGGGCAAGCGGCGTTCGCCATCCAGCATCAGCAGGCCGTTGGCGTACTCGGTCAAGGTGACGGTCGATTCCGGGTTGAGTTGCCGTGCGCGCTGGTAATGCTCCAGGCCGGCGTCTTTGCGCACGCCGTAGGTCATGCCGCCGATCATCGCGCCCACTTTGTCGATCACCTCGGCGTGAAAGTTGCCCAACGCCAGATGGGCGTCGGCGTGATCGGGTGCGAGCTCCAGTGTGTGCTCCAACGCCGCGCGCACCCGCGCGCCCAGGCCCATGGCCAAGGCTTTGGCCACACTGATGCCCTGGCTGTACCGGCCCAGGGCATAGCCCTGCCAATACCAGGCATTGGGGTTGATGGGCTGTGCATTTTGCTGAGCCAGGGCACGCTCGGCGGCCACCATGAACAAGTCCAGCCGATTTTTTTCCCGCGGTTCGACGTAGTTGGCATACACACAGGTGGCCTTGTTGGCCAAGGTGGCGCCGCGCGCGCCCAAGGCCTGGCCGGCCAGCGCCGCGTCTTCAAAGTGGCCGTTGTGGAACAGCACCCACGCCGCAAACAGTTCCGGGTCGTTGGGCAAAGGCTCGGCGTCGCCCCGGTGGAGTTGTGCCCACAAAGCACGGACACGGTCTGCATCCAGCGGTGGGCTGTCGGCAAACGGAGCCGGTACCCAGCGGCTCATGTCGCCCCCTTTTGCAAGGCAGGCAAACCAGCCGGCTCGTCTTCGTAGGCACCGGTGAGCTGCAGAAAATGGGCCCGTTGGCTGTTTTCCAGGTAAGGCGCCAGCAGCTGCAGCACGTGTTGCGCGCCGCGCATCAGGGCTTTTTGAGCGTTCTCGGGCTCCAGCGCATGGCGGGGGTCGCGCACGTATTCAAAGCTCAGCCAATAGGTGAGTACCACCACCATGCTGTTGGCGGTGGGTTCGAGTTCACGGGCGTCGATGTCGATGGCACCGCTTCGGCACATGCCACTGAGCAAGGTCCGGATCGCGCGGGTCTTGCTTTTCAGAACGGTCTGGAAGTGCACTTCCAGCAAGCGGTTTTTCGACAGCAGATCGTTCAGGTCGCGGTAGAGAAAACGGTAGGCCCAGATGATCTCGAACAGGGAGTGCAGAAAAAACCAGGCGTCTTCCACGTCGCGCACGCTGTCGCTGGCGTTGAGCAGTTCGTGCAGCGCGCGCTCGTAGCGCTCAAACAGCGAGTTGATCAGCTCGTCTTTGGCCGGGTAGTGGTAGTAGAGATTGCCGGGGCTGATGCCGAGTTCGGCCGAGATCAGGGTGGTGGAGACGTTGGGCTCGCCAAACCGGTTGAACAAGGCCAGCGTGGTTTCGAGGATGCGCTCGGCGGTCTTGCGTGGGGCTTTGGCGGCCATGGCTCAGCGCCCCGTTGTTCGTGGTGTGGACGGCACGGGTCCTGTTGGCGTGCCGAGCAGGTTCTGCAGTTGGTCCAGCGTGGCGTGCAACCGGGCGGCCACACCCTGCCGTTTTTCGTGCGCACCGGGTTCGGACGGGCGCAACAGGCGCCGATCGGGGTCGTTCAACACTTGCGTGTTCAAGCGCACGCCATGCCGTGCGAGTTGGGGGCCCAGCTCGGCCTGTCGCTCGCGCAGACTGCGCCGGGTTTGCTGGTAAGCGTGTTCGGCCATCTCGCGGCGCTGGCGGTAGCTGAAGGTGTTGGCGAAAAACAGTTCGGGGTCGCGCTGGTCGGGTTCGATCAGCACGATATCGGTGTTCGGGTATGCACGTTCGTAGTGCTTGAAGCCCAGCGCCAGCCGCGAGTGGATCATGGAGCGAAAGGTTTGGCTCATCACCGCGGGCAAGCCGCCTTTGATCAATGCCGGTATGCGCGAACCCGCCGCGCCAGCGCCAGTCTCCGTGTGAAACGGCACCAGCGGATTCAGGCACAACAACAAGTCCACACCCTCTTCGAGCGCAACGGTGGCGTGCAGGGTTTTCTTCAACGCGCCGTCCACGTAGTAGTGGCCATCGATCTCCACCGGCGGAAACAGGCCGGGCAAGGCGGCGCTGGCCTGGATCGCCTTGGAAATGGGCACGTGGTCCCAACCCGGGCGCCCAAAGGGTGCGGCCTCGCCGGTGTCGAGCTGCGTGGCCACCAGGGTGAGGCGGGCGCGCAGGCGCCGGAAGTCGTTGCTGCGGCCTTCGCTGCTGAACAGCCGCTCCAACTGGAGGTGGATGCCGCTGTTGTCGAGCAAGCCCGTCGGCAGGGCGGCGCCCAGTCGCTCCAGGGCTTGCAGCAGGGGCTTGCGCTGCGCGCCCCAGGCCCACGCCGCACCCGCGAACAAGCCGGGCAGGCGGCGTGCACTGCGGGCCCATTCGGACCAAGCCGGCTTCAAGAGCCAGGACGGGTCGAAGTTCTGATCGGTGGGCAGATCCTCGATGAAGGCTTGGCAGAGCTGGCGCGGCGTCAGATCGTTGGCCAGGCCTGCCGCGATGAAGCCGCCGGCAGACACACCCACGTAATGGTCGCAGCGGTTGAAGTCGATGCCCAGCAGGCAGTCGTCCAGCGCACACAGCGCACCGATCTCGTAGATGGCGCCGAGCGGACCACCACCGGCGAGTGCCAGAGCGATGCGGGGACGGTGTGACGTCGGCTCGGCTGTGCGATGAGGGGCTTGGCGGGACGTCGTCATGCGTTCGAGTGTAGACCGCAGGCGCCGACTGGGATGCTGCATTGCAGCATCTGGCGCGGGCGGAAAAAAGGGGCGTCATGCGCCCCTGGGAGTTTGGACGGCGCAGCGCGGTACCAGCGCTTCACCCGCCTCAAGCTGCGGTTTTGCGCGTGGTCTTGCGCACCACTTTGCTGGCCTTTTTGGCCGGTGCTTTGGCGGCGGCTGTTTTGCGAACGGCGACCTTGCGCGCGGCCGTTTTGCGCGCGGCGGGCTTGGCTGCAGCAGGCTTGCCGCCCAGGCTCTGGACCTGTTGGCTCAGTGTGTCGATGCGGGCGATCAAGGCATCGACATCTTTGGCCGAGGGCACACCCAGCTTGTTGAGGGCTTTGGCGACGCGCTCTTCAAAGATGTTCTCGAGCTTGTCCCACTGGCCGGCGGCCTTGGTGGAGATGCCGGTGGCCATGTTGCTCATGCGGTTGGTGGCTTCGGAGATGCGCTCCTCGGCCACGGCCTGGGTTTTGCGCTGGATGCTCAAACCTTCTTTGACCAGGGTGTCAAAAGCCTTGCCGCCTTCGTCTTGGGCCTTGGAGAAGGCGCCCAGACCCGCCAGCCAGATTTGCTGCGCCGAGTCTTTGATGGCGCCGGACAAGGGGGAAGCGGTGCCGCTCGCCGATTTGTTGCTGCTGGATTTCTGGATTTTTTTGACCATGGGAACTCCTGATGGGAAAGGGAATGAAGAGCTGGGGTGCAGGTGTGGGTGGCGGTGCCTGGCTGGCACGCCATGCCACCAATGTAAATGGCCGGTCGGTGCCCTGTGTAGGGAGCTTGGACTAAATCGAATGCCCTGCACGCGGGTTATTGCGGAATGGGAGACCTGCGCTTCTGGTCAAGAATGGCAAGCATCATTGCCCTCTTCATCGCCTCAACAGGAGACATCCATGCGTTATTTCGTCACCGGAGCAACCGGGTTCATTGGCAAGCGGCTGGTCAAGCAGTTGCTGCAGCGCAAGGGCTCGGTGGTGCACTTTCTGATCCGCGCCGAAAGCGCTGGCAAAGTGGCCGATTTGCGCGAGCACTGGGGTGTGAGTGCGGCGCGTGCGGTACCGGTGTTTGGCGATCTGACGGCGAAGAAGCTTGGCGTGGCCAGCGACGAGGTGAAAGCGCTCAAAGGTCAGATCGACCACTTCTTCCACCTGGCGGTGGTCTACGACCTGGGGGCGGACGAGGAAAGCCAGATCGCGGTGAACGTGGAGGGCACGCGCAACACGGTGGAGTTTGCCAAGGCGATTGGCGCCGGGCATTTCCACCACGTGTCTTCGATCGCCGCAGCGGGTTTGTACGAAGGGGTTTTCCGCGAGGACATGTTCGACGAGGCGGAAAACATCGAACACCCGTATTTCATGACCAAGCACGAGAGCGAAAAAATCGTGCGCCTGGAATGCAAGCTGCCCTGGAGCGTCTACCGCCCCGCGCTGGTGGTGGGCGACAGCCAGACCGGCGAGATGGACAAGATCGATGGGCCGTACTACTTCTTCAAGCTGATCCAGCGCATGCGCCAGATCCTGCCGCCGTGGATGCCCAGCATGGGCCTGGAGGGCGGGCGCATCAACATCGTGCCGGTGGATTTCGTGGTGGATGCGCTGGACCACATCAGCCACCAGAAGCGCGCCTCAGGCCAATGCTTCCACCTGGTCGATCCGGTGGGCTACCGTGTGGGCGACGTGCTCGACATTCTGAGCCGTGCGGCGCACGCGCCCAAGATGAACCTGTTCGTCAACGCCGCCTTGTTGGGTTTTATTCCCAAGAGCGTCAAGAAGGGACTGATGGCGCTGGCGCCGGTGCGCCGGGTGCGCAACGCCATCATGCAAGACCTGGGCTTGCCCGAGGACATGTTCACCTTCGTGAACTACCCGACCCGTTTCGATTGCCGCGACACCCTGGCAGCGCTCAAGGGCAGCGGCATCGCATGCCCCAACCTCAAGGACTACGCCTGGCGGCTCTGGGACTATTGGGAACGCCACCTGGATCCCGACCTGCACATCGACCGCAGCTTGAAGGGCACGGTGGCGGGCAAGGTGGTGCTGGTCACGGGCGGGTCGTCCGGCATTGGCCTGGCTGCGGCGCACAAGTTTGCCGAAGCGGGGGCCACCACCATCATTTGTGGTCGCGACCAGGACAAGCTGGACCTGGCCTGCCAGGAAGCCGAGGCCAAGGGTTACCGCTTTGTGGCCTACGCGGCCGACATCGCCGACATGGCAGACGCCGACCGCTTTGTGAAGCAGTTGATCGAAGACCACGGCGGCGTGGACTTTCTGATCAACAACGCCGGGCGCTCCATCCGCCGCGCCATCGAGGCCAGCTACGACCGTTTCCACGACTTTGAACGCACCATGCAGCTCAATTATTTCGGCTGCCTGCGCGTGACCATGGGCTTTCTGCCCGGCATGGTCGCCAAGAAGAAGGGCCATGTGGTCAACATCAGCTCCATCGGCGTGCTGACCAATGCGCCGCGTTTCAGCGCCTACGTGGCCAGCAAGTCGGCGCTCGACGCGTGGACGCGCTGCGCCTCCAGCGAGTTTGCCGATCAGGGCATCACCTTCACCACCATCAACATGCCGCTGGTGCGCACGCCCATGATCGCCCCGACCAACATCTACAACAACGTGCCCACGCTGGCACCCGAAGAGGCGGCCGATCTGATCGCGCAGGCCTGCATCTTCAAGTCGGTGCGCATTGCGACCCGCCTGGGCATCACCGGCCAGGTGATGCACGCGCTGATGCCGCGCGTGGCGCAAATCGTCATGAACACCAGCTTCCGCATGTTCCCCGATTCGTCCGCTGCCAAGGGCGTGAAAGGCGAGAAGGCCGCCAAGCCCCAGCTCTCGCCCGAGGCGGTTGCGATGCAGCAGATGATGCGGGGCATCCATTTCTGACGCGGTGGCGTCGCGCGTGGGGCCTACAATTTGAACGAACCCTTCCAACCCACCTGCCGCCATGACCAGCACCGAACAAACCCTTGTTGATATCTCGTCCATCCTGCCGCGCGAAAAAGCGGAGATCCTGGCGCAGGCGCTGCCCTACATCCGCAAGTTCCATGGCAAGACCATGGTCATCAAATACGGCGGCAACGCCATGACCGATCCGGCCTTGCAGCAGGACTTTGCCGAAGACGTGGTGCTGCTCAAGCTGGTGGGCATCAACCCGGTGGTGGTCCACGGGGGCGGCCCGCAGATCGAGAACCTGCTGCAGCGCCTGGGCAAAAAGGGCGAGTTCAAGCAAGGCATGCGTGTGACCGACGCCGAGACCATGGAGGTGGTGGAGTGGGTGCTGGCCGGCCAGGTGCAGCAAGACATCGTGGGCCTGATCAACCAGGCCGGTGGCAAGGCCGTGGGCCTGACCGGGCGCGACGGCGCCATGATCCACGCCAAGAAGCTCAAGCTGGCCGATCGGCAAGACCCTGCGCTGGAACACGACGTGGGCCAGGTTGGTGACATCGTGGGCATAGACCCGAGCGTGGTCAAGGCCTTGCAGGACGACGCGTTCATTCCGGTGGTCACGCCCATCGGTTTCGGTGAGCACAACGAGAGCTACAACATCAACGCCGACGTGGTGGCCGCCAAGCTCGCCACCGTGCTGCAGGCCGAGAAGCTGCTGATGCTGACCAATATTCCTGGCGTGCTGAACAAGGCCGGTGAACTGCTGACCGAGCTCACGCCGCGCCAGATCGACGAGCTGTGCGCGGACGGCACGATCTCGGGCGGTATGTTGCCCAAGATCGCCGGCGCCATCGACGCGGCCAAGAGCGGCGTCAACGCGGTGCACATCATCGACGGCCGGGTGCCGCATGCGCTGCTGCTGGAGATCCTGAGCGACCAGCCTTTTGGCACCATGATCCGTTCGCACTGAAGGGCGGGTGCGCTGTTTGGTCTGGGCGGCGCAGGTCTGCGGGTTTGTACGGGTGTACGAAAGCCTGTGCGAGAATTCTTGTGAGGGAAGACACACCCAGGCTTGGTACCACGGCCTGACCGCCGAAAACGAACGGATCCACCGCCCATGACCTCCACTGTTCCAGAGTCCCATCCTGCGCCAGAGCCGATCGAGGACGCGGATGCTGCGGCATCTGCCGTTGGCCAGCCGCGCAAGCGGCCCAAGCCTGGCGAGCGCCGGGTGCAGATCCTGCAAGCCCTGGCGACGATGTTGGAGCAACCCGGAGTTGAACGCATCACCACGGCGGCGCTGGCCTCACGGTTGGAGGTGAGCGAAGCGGCGCTGTACCGCCACTTCGCCAGCAAGGCGCAAATGTTTGAAGGGCTGATCGAATTCATCGAACAGTCGGTGTTCGGTCTGGTGAACCAGTTGAGCGAGCGCGAGCCCGATGCGGTGGTGCGCTCTCGCAAACTGATCACCCTGCTGCTGCAGTTCGGGCAGAAAAATCCCGGTATGGCGCGTGTCATGGTGGGCGATGCTCTGGTGTTCGAGAACGAGCGCCTGCAACAACGCATGAACCTGTTTTTCGACAAGATCGAATCGGCGCTGCGGCAAAACCTGCGCGAAGCCGCGGTGTTCACTGGAGCCTCCACACCCACGGTCGATGCGCAGGCCGACGCTTCGGTGATCACCGCTTTTTGCGTTGGGCGCTTGCAGCGTTTTGCGCGCAGTGGCTTCAAGCGCGCGGCGGACGAAAACCTGGAACACAGCCTGGCCATGCTGCTGCCTGGCACACACCTCTGAGCGGCGCCCTGGTAATCCCGCGTGCAGAGCGGGTGGTGCGTGCGTTTAGAGCACAGCCCCTAAACATTTCCCAGGTATTTGGGCTTCTGGCTTGCGGTGAGGCGCTTTTTTGATCCAAAATAGCACGACCGTTCGATTATTGATTCATCCCCCATCTTCATATCCCCACGCTTTCTTTGCACGCACCCACCCAGACATGAGCGCCTCCTCTTCCGCAAAACGCACCACCCACCTGGCGAGCCAGCCGAGCTTGCCCAAGGGGCAGCAGACCAAGGCCGCCATCGTGGATGCGGCCCTGGGTCTGGCGACGCAGATTGGTCTGGAGGGTTTGTCCATCGGTGCGCTGGCCGAGGTCATGCAGATGAGCAAGTCGGGCGTCTTCGCGCATTTTGGATCGCGCGAAGAACTGCAAATTTCGGTGGTGCGCGAGTACCACAAGCGGTTTGAAGACGAGGTGTTTTATCCGGCCATGAGCGCCGCGCGCGGCTTGCCGCGCTTGCGTGCGCTGTTCGGCAACTGGATGAAGCGCACCTCGGTGGAGCTCGATTCGGGCTGCATTTACATCAGCGGCGCGGTCGAATTCGACGACCGTCCCGGCCCGGTGCGCGATGCACTTGCCAGTTCGGTCAACACCTGGCTGGCCGCCATGCGCCGCGCGGTGGAGATCGCGACCGAAGAAGGCCATCTGCGCCCCGATACCGATGCCAGCCAGATGGCGTTTGAAATCCACGCCTCGATTCTGGCCCTGCATTACGAAGCCCGCTTTCTGCGAACCCCCCAGTCCGTGCAACGCGCTTTGCTGGCGTTTGAAAGCATCACCGATCGGTACAGCGCCCATGGCGCTGCGCCTGCGGCGTCCAAGCCCCGGACCCGCACCCGCACCATCCCGGTTGGCGCCACTTCGGTGCGCTGACCCGATTCCATTTTTCCAACGATTCCAGGAGCCATCCATGCCCGTTTACAACCCGCCCCTGCGCGACATGCAGTTTGTGATGCACGAAGTGTTCAAGGTCACCGACGAGTTCAAGTCGATGCCTCAGCATGCCGACACCGACGCCGAGACCATCAACGCGGTGCTGGAAGAAGCGGGCAAGTTTGCGTCCGAAGTGATCTTTCCGCTCAACATCAGCGGTGACGCCGAAGGTTGCCAACTCGACATCAAAACCCACGAGGTCACCACGCCCAAGGGCTTCAAGGAGGCCTACAAAACCTATGTGGACGGTGGCTGGGCGGCGCTGTCGTGCGATCCCGAGTTCGGTGGACAGGGCTTGCCCCTGGTGGTCAACCAGTGCCTGTACGAAATGATGAACTCGGCCAACCAGGCCTGGACCATGTACCCCGGTCTGACGCATGGCGCTTATGCCTCTTTGCACACCTATGGCACGGACGAGCAGAAAGCCACCTACCTGGCGAAGATGACCAGTGGCGAATGGACCGGCACCATGTGCCTGACCGAGCCCCATTGCGGCACCGACCTGGGCCTGATGCGCACCAAGGCCGAGCCGCAGCCCGACGGCACCTACAAGATCACCGGCAACAAGATCTTCATCAGCGCCGGTGAGCACGACATGGCGGACAACATTGTTCACCTCGTGCTGGCCCGGTTGCCCGATGCGCCCAAAGGCATCAAAGGCGTGAGCCTGTTCGTGGTGCCCAAGTACCTGGTGAACAAAGACGGTTCGCTGGGTGAGCGCAACGCCATCCACTGCGGCGGCCTCGAACACAAGATGGGCATCAAGGCCAACGCCACCGCGCAGATCGTGATCGACGCCGCCATCGGCACCATGGTGGGCGCACCGAACAAAGGCATGCAGGGCATGTTCGTGATGATGAATGCAGCGCGCCTGGGCGTGGGCAACCAGTCGCTGGGCCTGACCGAAGTGGCCTACCAGAATGCCCTGGCCTATGCCAAAGACCGTCTGCAGATGCGTTCGCTCAGCGGTGTGAAAGCCAAAGACAAGCTGGCCGACCCCATCATCGTGCACCCCGATGTGCGCAAGATGTTGTTGACCGCCAAAGCCTATGCCGAAGGCGGCCGCGCGCTGGCCATCTACAGTTCGGTGCTGCTGGAGAAAGTGCACAACCACCCCGATGAGAAAGTGCGCAAGGATAGCGACGAGATGCTCTCGCTGTTGACGCCCATCGTCAAAGCCTTTCTGACCGACAACGGTTACCAGGCCGCGACCATGTGCCAGCAGGTGTTCGGTGGCCACGGCTACATCAAGGAATGGGGCATGGAGCAGCATGTGCGCGATGCCCGCATCAACATGATCTACGAAGGCACCAACACCATCCAGTCGCTGGACCTGCTGGGTCGCAAGGTGCTGGGCGACAACGGTGCGGCATTGAAGAAGTTTGGCAAGCTGGTGGGCGCCCTGGTGCAGGAAGAGGGCGTGAACGAGAAGATGGCCGAGTTCATCAACCCGATCGCTGTGCTGGGTGAGCAGATCACCAAGTTCACCATGGAAATCGGCTTCAAAGGTTTGCAAAATCCCGACGAAGTGGGCGCGGCTGCGGTGGACTACTTGCGTGTCGCGGGCCATCTGGTGTTTGGCTACTTCTGGGCCCGCATGGCACAAGTGGCTTTGCGCGAAATCGCCGCCGGCAACACCGATCCCTTCTACCAGGGCAAGTTGCAAACGGCGCGGTTTTACTTCGCCAAGTTGTTCCCCGAGACCGCGTCCCTCATGCGCACGGCACGCGCCGGCTCGGCGGTCCTGATGGACACCGATGCGGCATTGGCCTGATTATTCCTTGGTGGTGCGTGCCCGGTTTTCGTCTGTTTGAAACCTCGATTGGAGTCATCATGAAAAAGTCTTTTTTCGCCTGGGTCTCTGTGCTGGCGTGTGCTTCGGCTTTGGCGCAGGTGTCGCCGGTGGGTCTGTGGAAGACGATTGACGACGACTCCGGCAAGGAGAAGTCGCTGGTGCGCATCAAGGAGACCAACGGCGTCTTCAGCGGCACGATCGAGAAGCTGCTGGACCCGACCACCAAGCCGGACGAGGTGTGCGACAAGTGCACCGACGAGCGCAAGGGCAAGCCGGTGCTGGGCATGACCATCCTGCGCAACCTCAAGCAGAGCGCCGACGACAAAGCCATCTACGACGGTGGCGACATCGTCGATCCGAACAACGGCAAGGTCTACCGCACCCGCCTCAAGCCCGTGGAAGACGGCAAGAAGCTGGAAATGCGTGGCTACATCGGCCCGTTTTACCGCACGCAGGTCTGGCTGCGCGTCGAATAAGAAAACACCCCCGCCGCGCTCCGCGCGACCCCCTCAAGGGGCGACACCTGCGGCCCGTCCTGAGCCTGACGAAGGGCGGTTCCGCGGTATCTCTCGACAACTACCCCTCACGCGTTGCGTGGCGTGTAAAGGAACCCGAAGAATGAACCGATTTCAAGTGAAGAAAGTCGCCGTGCTCGGCGCGGGCGTGATGGGCGCGCAGATCGCTGCGCACCTGGTCAACGTCAAGGTGCCGGTGGTGCTGTTTGACCTGCCCGCCAAGGAAGGTCCTAAGAACGGTACCGTGGTGCGCGCCGTGGAAGGCTTGAAGAAGCTCAAACCCTCGCCGCTGGGAGTGGCGTCCGGCGCCGATCTCATCGGGCAGGCCAATTACGAAGAGCACCTGGAACAATTGCGCGACTGCGACCTCATCATCGAGGCCATCGCCGAGCGCATGGATTGGAAGCACGATCTCTACAAGAAGATTGCGCCCTTTGTGGGCGAGCACACCATTGTGGCCAGCAACACCTCGGGGCTCTCGATCACGAAACTGAGCGAAGGCTTGCCCGAGGCGATCAAACCGCGTTTTTGCGGCATCCATTTCTTCAACCCACCGCGCTACATGACGCTGGTGGAGCTGATCAACACGCCGACCACCGAACCCCGGATCCTGGACGTCCTGGAGGCCTTTGTCACCAGCGGTCTGGGCAAGGGCGTGGTGCGCGCCAAAGACACGCCGAACTTCGTGGCCAACCGCATCGGTATTGCCGGCATGCTGGCGACGATGAAAGAGGTGGAGAATTTTGGTCTCACCTACGATGTGGTCGACGACCTGACCGGCAAGCGTCTGGGCCGCGCCAGCAGCGGCACCTTCCGCACCGCCGACGTGGTGGGTCTGGACACCATGGCCCATGTGGTCAAGACCTTGCAGGACAATCTGTCGCTGGAGACCGATCCGTTCTACGAAAGCTTTGGCACGCCCGAAGTGCTCAAGACCTTGATCGACATGGGCAATCTGGGCCAGAAAGCCAAGGCCGGTTTCTACAAGAAGGTCGGGCGCGACATCCTGCGCTTTGATCTGGCCAGCAAAGACTACGTAGCCGGCGGCCAGAAAGCCGACGAGGTGTATGGCCGCATGTTGAAGCGTCCTGCTGGTGAACGTTTGCGCTTGTTGCGCGACAGCGAAGGACCACAAGGGCAGTTCCTGTGGGCGATTCTGCGCAACGGGTTTCATTACGCCGCCGTGCATCTGGCCGACATTGCCGAGACCGCGCGCGATGTGGACCAGGCCATGCGCTGGGGCTTTGGCATGAAGCAGGGCCCGTTCGAGCTCTGGCAAGAAGCCGGTTGGCTGGACGTGGCGAAGATGGTTCAGGAAGACATCGAGGCAGGCAAAGCGCTGAGCAGCGCACCGCTGCCCGAATGGGTGTTCAAAGGCCCCGTGGCCGAGGCGGGTGGTGTGCACACGGCCGAGGGTTCGTGGAACCCATCGACCAAGACTTTCGATCAGCGCCGCGATCTGCCGGTGTACCAGCGCCAAGCCTTTCCCGAACTGCTGCTGGGCGAAGCCGGGCCGAAGTTCGAGACCGCCGGTACCACCATCGAAGAAAACGATTCGCTGCGCACCTGGACGCTGGATGGCGAGGTCTTGATCGCCAGCATCAAGACCAAGATGCACGCCATCAGCCCCGAGGTCTGCGAAGGCCTGATGGCCGCCATCGATCTGGCCGAAAAAGAGTACCAGGGTCTGGTGGTCTGGTCGGGCGACGAGCCGTTCAGCGCCGGTGCCGATCTGCAAGCCATGTTGCCGGCCTTCATGGCCGTGGGCGTGGCCGCGATCGAAGACGCCGAAGGTTTCATGCAGCAAACCATGCTGCGCTTGCGTTACGCCAGCGTGCCGGTGGTGTCGGCCGTGCGCGGCCTGGCCTTGGGCGGTGGCTGTGAGTTGGCGGTGTACAGCGCGCGCCGCGTGGTGCACATGGAAAGCTACATTGGCCTGGTGGAGGTGGGCGTGGGCCTGGTGCCGGGCGCCGGTGGCCTGACCTACATCGCCCGCCGCGCGGCCGAGAACGCCGAAGCCTCAACCGGCAAAGACCTGCTGCCGTTCCTGACCGAGGGCTTCACCGCCGCGGCCATGGCCAAGGTGGGCACCAGTGCGCTGGAGTCGCGCAAGCTCGGGTACGTGTTGCACAGCGACGTGATCGTGCCGCACAAGGACGAACTGCTGTTCGTCGCCATCAACGAGGCCAAGGCCTTGTTCACCGGCGGCTACCGCGCGCCCCACAAGCGCCTGTTCCCGGTGGCCGGGCGCGATGGCAAGGCCACCATTCTGGGCAGCCTGGTCAATATGCGCGACGGCGGTTTCATCAGCCAGCACGATTTCCACATCGCATCCTTGATCGCGAATGTGGTGACCGGTGGCGATGTCGAACCCGGCACGCTGGTGAACGAGGACTATCTGATGACGTTGGAGCGCCAGGCGTTCTGTTCGTTGATCGTGCACCCCAAGACGCAGGAGCGCATTTTGGGCATGTTGAACACGGGACGGCCGGGGAGGAATTAGCACACCCCCGCCGCGCTTCGCGCGACCCCCTCAAGGGGGCGATGCTGGCGGCCCGGCGGAGCCGGTTCCGCGGCATCCTGGGGTGGGGGCATCTCGCGCTGGAATGCGCTTTGGATTGACTGATTTGGAGAACGGTATGACGGATCTGGTTTCTTACGCTTTTGCCGACGGTGTGGCCACCTTGACCATGGACGATGGCAAGGCGAACGCCATGGGCCCTGCGATGCAGGCGGCATTGAATGCGGCTTTTGACCGCGCTGAGGCCGACAAGGCCATCGTGGTGTTGACCGGCCGTGCGGGTGTGTTCTCTGGCGGCTTTGATTTGGGGGTGTTCAAGGCGGGTGATCCGCGCGAGACCTTCAAGATGTTGACCGGCGGCGCCCAACTGGCGCAGCGGGTGCTGTCGTACCCGCATCCGGTGGTCGCTGCGTGCTCGGGCCATGCCGTGGCCATGGGCTTGTTTCTTTTGCAGTGCGCCGATGTGCGCATCGGCTTGAATACCGGCGCGATGTTCCAGGCCAACGAGGTCTTGATCGGTATGACGCTGCCGTACTTCGCGCTGGAGACCTGCCGCGAGCGTGTGAGCACGCCGCACCTGCACCTCGTCGGCACAGCCTTGGCCTATACCGGTGAAGACGCGGTGCGCGCGGGTTTGCTGGACGACGCGGTGGCGCCAGATGCCTTGGCTGCCGTGACGCAGGCGCATGTGGACCGTTTGAAGAAAGCGGTGCCGGCCTCGTTCACCGCGACCAAGCAGCGCTTGCGCGCCAACGTGCTCGCCGCCATGCCGCCCGCTATCGAAAAAGACATCGCCGACTGGAAGCGCCTGGGCGCCGCCAAGGCCTGATCCTTTCCCCCTATTGACCGTGGCCGTCGTTCCCCGCAACGCAACGCACACACCGAGGCATTTGCCATGAAACAAGTTCAAGACGCCTACATCGTCGCCGCTACCCGTACCCCCATTGGCCGCTCGCACAAAGGTTCGTTCAAGCACCTGCGGCCAGACGATCTGCTGGCCATCGCGCTGCGCTCGGCGCTGGCGCAGGTGCCCGGCCTGGACCCGAAGGCGATTGAAGACGTGATCTGCGGCTGCGCCATTCCCGAGGCACAGCAAGGCCTGAACGTGGCGCGCATCGGCGCCATCCTGGCCGGTCTGCCCCACAGCGTGGGCGGCATCACGGTGAACCGCTTCTGCGCCTCCGGCCTGTCGGCGGTGCAGATGGCGGCCGACCGCATCCGCGTGGGCGAGGCCGACGTGATGATCGCCGCCGGCACCGAAAGCATGAGCATGGTGCCCATGATGGGCAACTCCCCCAGTCTCTCGCCCAGCATCTTCAGCAACACCGACGACGTGGAGAGCTACGGCATCGCCTACGGCATGGGCCTCACGGCCGAGAAGGTGGCGCAGCAATGGAAGGTGTCGCGCGATGCGCAGGACGCGTTTGCCGTGCAGTCGCACCAGCGTGCCGTGCTGGCCATGAAAAACGGCGAGTTCAGCGACGAGATCACGCCGGTGGAAGTGACCGACCGCAGCGTGGACCTGGACAGCGCCGAAGTCACCACCACCACCCGCACCGTGAGCCAGGACGAGGGCGCCCGGCCCGACACCTCGCTCGATGGTCTGGCCCGCTTGCGTACCGTGTTTGCCGCGCGCGGCTCGGTCACCGCCGGCAACAGCTCGCAGACCAGCGATGGCGCAGGCGCGCTGATTCTGGTGAGCGAAGCGGCCCTGAAGCGCTACAAGCTCACGCCGCTGGCGCGTTTTGTGAGCTACGCCTCGCGCGGCGTGCCGCCGCACATCATGGGCATCGGCCCGATCGAAGCCATTCCCGCAGCGCTGAAGTACGCCGGCCTCAAACAAGACCAGATCGACTGGTACGAGCTCAACGAGGCCTTTGCCGCGCAGTCGCTCGCGGTCATCAACACGCTGGGTCTGGACCCGAGCAAGGTCAACCCCATGGGCGGTGCCATTGCTCTGGGCCACCCGCTGGGTGCGACCGGCGCCATCCGCGCCGCCACCGTGGTGCACGCGCTCAAGCGCCACAACAAGAAGTACGGCATGGTCACCATGTGCGTCGGCATGGGGCAGGGCGCGGCCGGCATTTTCGAGCGCGTGTAGACGCGCCGCCCGCGACACCGGGCGCTTGTCCACCACCAGGAGAAACACATGCGGTCTTTGGCAATCGTGGCAGACGGCGGCGCACGGATCGCGCTGCGGGTGTTCGAGCCCGCCGGTGCCGAACGGGGCAGTGTGGTGATCGGCGGCGCCATGGGCGTGCGGCAAGACTATTACGCGCCGTTTGCCCAGTGGCTGGCCGGGCAGGGTTGGCGTGTCACCACCTTCGATTACCGAGGTTCCGGCGACTCGCGCCCCGACACGCCCGGTGGTGGTCTGCGCGGTTACCGTGCCGATTTGTTCGACTGGGCGCGCGACTACGAGGCCGCCATCGACCACGCGCACGCGGCCTTGCCCGAGCGCCCGCTCTACCTCTTGGGCCACAGCCTCGGTGCGCAACTGCCCGGCCTGCTGCGCAACCCGCACAAGGTCAAAGGCTTGTTGAGTGTGGCGGCTGGCAGCGGCTATTGGCGCGAAAACGCGCCGAAGCTCAAGCGCATGGTGCCGTACTTCTGGTACCTGCTGGTGCCCTTGGCCACCCGCTTGTTCGGCTACTTTCCCGGCCGACAACTGCGCAAGGTGGGCGATTTGCCCAAGGGCGTGATGCTGCAGTGGCGCCGCTGGTGTCTGAACCCGCGCTACAGCGTGGGCGCCGAAGGCGAACACGCGCGCCTGGCTTACGCCCGCGTGCGCTATCCGGTGCTGGCGCTGTCCATCACCGACGACGAATTGATGACCCGACAGGGCACCGAGAGCCTGTTCAAGCTGTACGAAAACGCGTCGTGCGAGCTGCACGATCTGGCACCCGCCGATTGCTCGGTGCGGCGGATCGGCCACTTTGGCGCGTTCCGCAGCGAGCACCAGGCGGTGTTGTGGCCGCGCCTGCAGCAATGGCTGGCCAGTGGACTGGTGGCTCAGGAGACCGCATGAAATCGAACCCAAATCCGAACCCATTTGACGAAGCCTTGACCCTGGAGCCCTTGGCCGAAGGTCGCTACCAAGGCCACACGCACCCGGCTTTTGCCAACATGGTCGGGCCGTATGGTGGCGTGAGTGCGGCACAGGTACTGCAAGCCGTGCTGCTGCACCCGCAGCGGCTGGGCGATCCGGTGTCGCTCACCGTGAATTTTTGTGCCGCGCTGGCCGATGGACCGTTCCAGGTGCGGGCCAAGCCGGTGCGCACCAACCGCTCCACCCAACACTGGACCGTGAGCGTGTGCCAGGGCGACGACCCGGTGCTGACCGCCACCGCCTTGACCGCGCTGCGACGCGACACCTGGTCTGCCGAAGAGCACACAGCGCCCGCCGTGCCCGCGCCGCAGGCCGTGCCACAGCGCAGCGGGGCCATGCGTGTCGAGTGGCTCCAGCGCTACGAAATGCGTTTGCTGGACCAGGCCTTGCCCAGTGTCTGGGACGGTAGCGACCAGGGTCACAGCCGCACCCGCTTGTGGGTGCGCGACCAACCGCCGCGTCCGCTGGACTTTGCCTCGCTGACCGCGCTGGCCGACGTGTTCACGCCGCGCATCTGGCACCGGCGTGCCCGGCTGGTGCCGCTGGGCACGGTCAGTCTCACGGTGTATTACCACGCCAGCGCAGCACAGCTGGCGGCCACCGGCGAAGGTTATCTGCTGGGCCAGGCGCAGGGCCAGGGCTTTGGCCGGGGCTATTTTGACCAGAGCGCCCAGCTCTGGAACGAGGGCGGCACGCTGCTGGCCACCACGCACCAAGTGGTGTACTTCAAGGAATAGGCGGAGCTGCGCGAACCGGGCGTCAGGCCCCGGTTCAAGGCCGTCCCAGAAACAGGTACAGGCCGGTGTAGCCCTGGGGCGCGTGCACCACGCTCAGATAAAACGGCCCCAAGCCGGTGTCGGCGCCAAGGAACAGGCTGGAGCCCACGCGCAGCTGGTTGAAGCCGACGTCCTTGCGGTTGATCCAGGCGTTGCCCATTTCGAGCGAAGCGCCCGCGAACACCGCGCGTGCCACGCCGGTCTCGATCGGCAGGCGCTGGTAGTAGGTCAAGCGGCCAAACACCAGGTAGTTGCCCGCCACCTGACCCACCCGGTAGCCCGAGAGCTGCTGGAAACCCCCGAGCGAATACTCGTCGATGGCGCCAGACGGTATCTGGCTGGCCAGCGCCACCCGGGCCGCCGCGTTGAGTGTGTGGCGGCCCCAGGTGCGCACACCGTTCACACTGCCTTCCAGCCGCGAGAAGGCCTTGTTCTGGCCGTTGCTGTAGAGGCGGCCCAGCACCATTTCGCCCTGGGCGCGGTAGCCACGCGAAGGGAAATTGGCGTAGTCGAGCTGGTCGGCAATGACCGAGGCGCGCACGCCCAGTTCGCGCCAGTCCTGGGTGCTGATCACCTGGCCTTGGCTGGTGACGCTGCCCGACACCAGTTCGGGCACAGCCCGCCGCAGCGCGCCCACCAGGCCCAGCCGCATGTCGCCAAAGCGCCCTTGGCGGCCCAGTGGCCAGCCCACGTCGGCACCCAGTTGCAAGCCTTGCCGCCGACCGATGGCCACCGCATCGCCATCGGTATTGAACAGCTCCACCCGGCTCAGGCTGGCGTCGGCGTAGGCCGCCACGAAGCGCTCGCCCACCGCGCCCAGGGGCTGGTACAGCTCCGAATACAGGCCCAGGGTTTCGCCGATCTGGATGCGGTTGCGCCATTCGGCCCCGCTGTCGTTGAGCCAATGCCGGTTGTGGCTGACCCGCAGGTTGAAGCCGGCGCGGCCCTGGAAATCGGTGCGCAGGTCCAGGCCCAGGCGCAGGTAGTTGGGGCCCCAGCCGTTTTCTTGCAACTGGATCACCAGGGCTTCGTTGTCGCTACCGGGTTGGCGGTTCAGGCTGTAGTCCACCCGCTCGTAGTCGCCGCTGGCGGCCAGTGTCTGCAAATCGCGTTCGAGTTTCGGCACGTCCAGGCGCTCACCTGCGTTCGTGTCCAGCGTCTGGGCCAGGCGCAGCGACCGCGCCGTGCTCACACCCTCGAAACGGATCGAAGTCACCTGGCCGATGCGGGCGGCGCTGGCCTGTGTGCGCGCATCGCGCGCGCCAGCCCACTGTTGGTAGCTGGCTTCGTCGGTGGCGTAACGCGCCAGCGACGACTTCACGGTCTCCGCATAGGCGTGGCCCAATTCCACCAGCTCGGGTGCCTTGCCGAAGTCGCCCGATGTGAGCGTGCCCAGCGGTGGTGCCAGCAGCAAGTCGTCCGGTGTCAGAGTGGCGATGCTGCGCTGCACGTTCTGTTCGGTCAGGATGTTCACCATCTGCGCCGCCACGCCCAGCACCGTGCCCAGACTCTTGCGCCCCGCCAGCGGTGTGCCGATGTTGACCGCGATCACCACGTCCGCACCCATGCGGCGCGCTTCGTCCACCGGCAGGTTGTTCACCAACCCGCCGTCGCCCAGGATGCGGCCGTCGATCTCCAGCGGCGCAAACACGCCGGGCACCGACATGCTGGCCCGCAGCACCCCGGCCATGTCGCCATGGTCGAACACCACCGGTTGGCCGGTTTCCATGTCGGTGGCCACCGCCCGAAACGGCGTGGGCAGGCCGTCGAAACTGGCGAGGTGGCGGGTGGACAGCGTGTAGCGCCGCAGCAGCATTTCCAGCGAGCGGGTCGACACCGCACCCGACGGCAGCACGAAGGCACCGTCCCGAAAACCGAGCTTGAGCACCGGTGACAGTTCGAAGTCTTCTTCTTTGCGGCGTTGTGACAGCAACTGGCGCGGTTCGCGGCTGTTGAACAGGCTGTCCCATTCAACGCTCAGCAGCTCGCGCTCCAGCTCGTCGGCGCCCATGCCGCTGGCATACAGGCCGCCGATGATGGCGCCCATGGAGGTGCCGACCACAAAGTCCACCGGCACCCGCGCTTCTTCCAGTGCCTTGAGCACGCCGATGTGCGAAAACCCGCGCGCGCCGCCGCCCGACAGCACCAGGGCAATGCGTGGGCGCGGTTTGCCGGTTGCTGCGCCGACTGCGGCCGTGTGCTGGGAAGCCGATTCGGCGGCGGTGTTGGCCCAAGCCCATGCGGGCAGGCCGGCCAGCAGCGCGCCGCTCAGCCACAGGGCCAGATGGTGAAAAATTGTGCGTTTCATGCGGTGGGATGGCAGCCAGTGGCGTGCCCGGGGACAGGCACCAGCCAAGTGTAGGGGTGCTTGCGAGCAAGCAGGCGCATGTGGGCGGGGTTCTGTCGCGCATTGGGCAGCCGAACCCTGACGGCGTGCGGCATTCGTGTTAACTTGCTTTTTTTATTTTCGGCCAGCCGGCTTGCCGCGTTTGGTCACAACAGCGGACACTTCCCATGAGCGACATCCTGGCCCACACCGAAGACGGTATTTGCACCCTGACCTTCAACCGCGTCGACAAGAAAAACTCCATCACCGCAGCCATGTACGCGGCGCTGGCCGACGCGCTGCAAGCCGCCCAGGACGATGCGGCCGTGCGCTGTGTGGTGTTCCAGGGCCATGAGACGGTGTTCAGCGCCGGTAACGACATCGGCGATTTTCTGAACCAGCCGCCCGCCACCACGGAATCCCCGGTGTTCCGCTTTCTGCGCGGCATCGCCCAGTTCCCCAAGCCCTTGATCGCGGCCGTGTGTGGCCCTGCGGTGGGCATCGGCACCACCCTGCTGCTGCATTGCGATCTGGTGTACGCGGGCGACAACGCCGCATTCTCCATGCCCTTTGTCAATCTGGGCTTGTGCCCGGAGGCCGCATCCAGCCTGCTGGTGCCGCAGATGATGGGCTACCACCGCGCCGCCGAAGCCTTGCTGCTCGGCGAACCCTTCATGGCCGAAGCCGCACTCGAAGTGGGCCTGGTCAACCGGGTATTGCCACCGTCAGAGGCCGCGAACTATGCCCAGGCGGTGGCGCGCAAGCTGGCCGCCAAGCCGATCAGCGCCTTGGTGGAAACCAAACGCCTGCTCAAGAAAGGCCAGACGGCCCAGGTATTGGCGCAGATGGACGAAGAGGGCCAGAGCTTTGGCCGCATGCTGCGCGAGCCCGCTGCCCGCGAAGCCTTTGGTGCCTTCATGGAGCGGCGCAAGCCCGATTTTTCCAAGCTCTGAGTCGCAGGCTTTGGTCGCCGGTTTCAGCCCGCGACCAAGGCTCGGTAGGCCTCGCGGGTGTCGGGCGACACCGCGGCCAACAACTGCGCGTAAGTGGTCTGGTGCCGCGCCAGCATGCGCGCCGACGCCACGGCTTTCGAGCGGCAATACCAGTGGCAGGTGTGCTGAAACAGGAACAGCTCGGCCGAGAGCGTGAAGGCCTTGTCGCGCAGCGTATCGGCTTGCTGGTTTTGCGCCGCCCGGGCGATGCCATGGGCATGGATGGCCAGGGCCTTGCGCAGATCGAACGAGACACCGGGCAAGAGTTTCTGCACCAGCGGTAGGGCCAGCGGCAGCTTGCTGACCCGCGCCTGCTGCTCGTCCACCGCCGAAAAGGCCAAGGCCAGGCGCTCGATTTGCCCGCACAACAAGATCTCGGTGCTGGCCAGCATGCTCCAGATCTGCTGGCGCCGTTCGGCATCGTTTTCACCCAAGGCCCGCAGATAGCCATCGGTGAGCGTGCGCATCAACTTCTCGAGCTGGTACTTTTGCAGATAACTGCCCAGCAAAACGATGCGTTGACGCTGTTCGGTGGTTTTGATGGCGTAAGCGCCCAGGCCGATCAACAACAGCCAAACGTAAATTTCCATGCGTGTATTGTCCCGTGCTTTTTCAAGCCGCCACAATCGCGACTGCCGAACCCGGTATTGCGCGGTTGGGCCGACGGACTTCCACATGAAAACCGACCCGCTTTCGCGCGCCAAATTGCCAGCCAGTATCTGGGCGCTGGGCTGCGTCAGCCTGCTGATGGACGTGTCGTCCGAACTCATACACAGCCTGTTGCCGGTGTTTTTGTTCACCACACTCGGCGTGTCGGCGCTGGCCATCGGCTTGCTCGAAGGATTGGCCGAGGCCACGGCGCTGATCGTGAAGGTGTTTTCGGGCGCCCTGTCCGACTATTGGGGCCGGCGCAAGCCTTTGGCGCTCCTGGGTTATGGATTGGGGGCTTTGTCCAAACCGCTGTTCGCCCTGGCGGGGGGCTTGGGGCTGGTGGTGGCCGCGCGCCTGATCGACCGGGTCGGCAAGGGCATTCGAGGCGCGCCGCGCGATGCGCTGGTGGCCGATCTTGCGCCACCCGGGCAACGCGGCGCGGCCTTTGGTCTGCGCCAGTCGCTGGACACGGTGGGTGCGTTTCTGGGGCCCCTGCTGGCCATGGCGCTCATGCTGCTGTGGGAGAACGATTTTCGCGCCGTGTTCTGGGTCGCTGTGGTGCCCGCGGTGTTGTCGGTGGCGCTTTTGTTCTGGGGCGTGCAAGAGCCCGAACGCCCGCGCTCCACGAAACGCAGCAACCCGATCTCGCGCGCAAACATCCGGCGTCTGCCGCCCGCCTATTGGTGGGTGGTCGGCATGGGCGCGTGTTTTACCCTCGCCCGTTTTTCCGAAGCCTTTCTGGTGACGGGCCTGCTCTTCACTCTGACGCTGCCACCAACCATTCCTCTCTGGCAGGTAGCAATCGGCATCAGTTTTGGT
>NZ_JBFJMY010000007.1:0-27988 GCF_041633695.1 Hydrogenophaga sp. | reverse complement strand
GGGCGACACTGGTGGCCCTGGTCACGCGGCGCGGGGCGCACCGGGAAGCCCCTTTGCAGCGGACCGATGGGCCACGCCTGTTCGCCATGGCGGCGTTCGTAGCCGTGTTGGGCCCGGTTGCACTGGCCTGGGGTTTGCAGCGCACAAGCGGCTCCAGCGCCTCGCTCATGCTGACACTGGAGGTGCTGTTCACGGCGGGTTTGGCCTGGCGCTGGTACGGCGAGCGCATGGACCGGCGCACCACAGCCGCCATGCTGATCCTGCTGGCGGGCGGTGTGGCGCTGGTGGTGGAACAGGGCTTCAGCGGACGGGCGCAGTTGCTGGGGTTGCTGGCGGTCTTGCTGGCCACGGCGGCCTGGGGCGTTGACAACGCGTTGTCGCGCGGCGTGGCCGAGCGCGATCCGGGCCGGGTGGTGCTGGTCAAGGCCGCGTTAGGCACCTGTGCCACCACGGTGTTGGCCATGCTGTTCGGTGAAGCGGTACCGACGCTGTGGGCCGCGTTGGGGTTGGTGGCGATCGGTGCCACGGGCTACGGCTTGAGCTTGCGCTTGTATCTGCTGGCCCAACGCGCATTTGGCGCTGCCCGCACCGGCTCGGTGTTTGCGTTCGCGCCGTTCATGGGCGCCATCGGTGCTTTCGCACTGGGCGACCGCTCCATGGGGTGGGGCATGGCGCTCGGTGCGGCCTTGATGCTGCTGGGTTTGCTGCTGCACCTGTCTGAATCGCACGAGCATGCGCACGAACACGAGCAACTGGGGCACGAACATGCCCACGAACATGGCGATGGGCACCACCAGCACAGCCACGACCCCATGCCCCAGGGCGCGCACAGCCATTGGCACCGGCACGCAGCGCAGCGACACAGCCATCCCCATGTACCCGATGCCCACCACTTGCACGAACATTGAGGTGGGGCAGTAGGCCCCTGCGCTCAGTCTGCCGCGTAGTCGCTCAAAGGCACGCAGCTGCAAAACAGGTTGCGGTCGCCGTAGACGTTGTCGATGCGGCCCACAGGCGGCCAGTATTTGGCGTGTGCGCGGGTCGAGGTGCTGGCCGCGCCTACGTCGCGGGCGTAGGGGTGTGGCCAGTCGGCCTTCAGCAGGCTGTCGGCGGTGTGTGGCGCGTTCTTGAGCGGGTTGTCGTCTTGTGGCCAGACGCCTTGTTCCACTTGCCGGATTTCGTTGCGGATCGCGATCATGGCATCGATGAAGCGGTCCAGCTCTTCCAGGGTTTCGCTCTCGGTCGGTTCCACCATCAAGGTATTGGCCACGGGGAAGCTCAGCGTGGGCGCGTGGAAGCCGTAGTCCATCAGGCGCTTGGCCACGTCTTCGGCCATCACGCCGCTGGTGTCTTTCAGGCCGCGCAGGTCCAGGATGCACTCGTGCGCCACGTGGCCGTTGGCCGACGCGTACAGCGTGGGGTAGTGTTCTTTGAGCCGCTTGCTGATGTAGTTGGCGCTCAGGATCGCGGTTTCGGTCGCGTGCTTCAGGCCGTTGGCGCCCATCATGCGGATGTACATCCAGCTGATGGGCAGCACGGCGGCGTTGCCCAGGGGCGCGGCGCTGACCGCACCAACCCCGCTCTTCAAGCCACTGGTCGCATGGCCGGGCAAGAAGGGCACGAGGTCTTCGACCACGCATACCGGGCCCACACCCGGGCCGCCACCGCCGTGGGGGATGCAAAAGGTCTTGTGCAGGTTCAGGTGGCTCACGTCGCCGCCGAATTCGCCCGGTGCGGCCACGCCGACCAGGGCGTTCATGTTGGCGCCGTCCACGTACACACGGCCACCGTGCTGGTGCACCAGGGCGCAGAGTTCTTTGACCGTGGTCTCGAACACGCCGTGCGTGCTGGGGTAGGTGATCATCACGGCGGCGAGCTGGGCGCTGTGCTGCTCGCACTTGGCCTTCAGGTCGGCCATGTCGACGTTGCCGTTGTCATCGCACTTGGTGACCACCACCGTCAAGCCCACCATTTGCGCGCTGGCCGGGTTGGTGCCGTGGGCGCTCGACGGGATCAGGCAGATGTTGCGGTGGCTCTCGCCCTTGGAGGCGTGGAAGGCGCGGATCGCCAGCAAGCCGGCGTACTCGCCCTGGCTGCCCGCATTGGGCTGCAGGCTGATGCCGGCGTAACCCGTGGCCTGGCAAAGCCAGGCGCGCAGTTGTTCGTCCAGCTCTTTGTAGCCCAGTTGCTGATCGGCGGGCGCGAAGGGGTGCACGTTGGCGAACTCGGGCCAGGTGATGGGAATCATCTCGCTGGTGGCGTTGAGCTTCATGGTGCAACTGCCCAGCGGGATCATGCTGCGGTCCAGCGCCAGGTCTTTGTCGGACAGGGCGCGGATGTAGCGCAGCATGCCGGTCTCGGAGTGGTGGCTGTTGAACACCGGGTGGGTGAGGAAGGCGCTGGTACGGCGCAACTCGGCCGGTATCAGCGGCTCCACACCTTTTTCGAAGGCGTCGAAGCTGGGCAGCGGCTGGCCTTTTTTCGCAAAGACGCTCCAGAGCATTTCCACGTCGGCGCGGGTGGTGGTTTCGTCGAGCGCGATGCAAAGGTAGTGCTCAAAATACACGCGCAAATTGGCGCCCATGGAGCGGGCGCGGGCCACGGCGGCCTGGGTGTCGCCGTCGGTCTTGAGCGACAGCGTGTCGAAGCAGGCCTGCGTGCGCAAGGGGGCACCGAGTTGCTCCAGGCCTTTGGCCAGGATGGCGGTATACGCCGCTACGCGCCGGGCGATGCGCTTCAAGCCTTGTGGGCCGTGGTACACGGCGTACATGCTCGCCACCACGGCGGGCAGCACCTGCGCGGTGCAGATGTTGGAGGTGGCTTTCTCGCGCCGGATGTGCTGTTCGCGGGTTTGCAGCGCCAGCCGGTAGGCGGGCTTGCCGTGCACGTCCACACTCACGCCCACCAGGCGGCCGGGCAGTGAGCGCTTGTATGCGTCGCGGCAGGCCATGAAGGCGGCGTGCGGTCCGCCCGCACCCATGGGCATGCCAAAGCGCTGCGTGGTGCCGACCACGATGTCGGCGTCGAAGTCGCCCGGTGGCACCAGCAGGGTGAGGGCGAGCAGATCGGCGGCCACGATGAAGGCCGCCTGCTTGGCGTGAACGCGCTCCACATCGGCGCGCAGATCGTCGATGCGGCCGCTGGTGCTGGGGTATTGGGCCAGCACCGCAAAGTAGTCGTCGCCGTTGAGCGCGGCTTCCCATTCGGGTGCGGAGTTGGCCAGCTGCACCGTGATGCCCAGCGGCGCGGCGCGGGTCTGGATCACCTCGATGGTTTGTGGGTGGGCATCACCGGCCACCACGATGGTGTGGCCCTTGCTTTTCACCGAGCGTTTGGCCAGTGTCATGGCCTCGGCGGCGGCGGTGGCCTCGTCCAGCATGGAGGCGTTGGCTATCGGCATGCCGGTCAGGTCGCACACCATGGTCTGGAAGTTGATCAGCGCTTCCATGCGGCCTTGGGAAATCTCGGCCTGGTAAGGCGTGTAGGCGGTGTACCAGGCGGGGTTCTCCAGCACGTTGCGCAGAATCACGCCCGGCGTGTGCGTGGCGTGGTAGCCCTGGCCAATGAAGCTTTTGAGCACCAGGTTCTTCTGCGCCAAGGTCTTGAGTTCAGCCAGCGCCGCCGCTTCGGACGCCACCGGCGGCAACTGCATGCCCTGGCTGCGCGCGATGCTGCGCGGCACGATGCTGTCGATCAGGGCGCGCCGCGAGGCTTCGCCGATGACCGAGAGCATGTGGGTCTCGTCGGCTTCGCTCACGCCAATGTGGCGGGCGATGAACTCGGACGGATTTTCGAGTTCGCTCAAAGGTTGGACAGACGACATCAGCATGAGGGCAACTTTCAGACCGTTCGCCCTGAGCCTGTCGAAGGGCTGCGAACAACAAGGTGCGTGGGGGCTTCGACAGACTCGGCCCGAACGGGATGGAGGTGCTTCAGCCAGCAGCCGAGAAGGCGGTGTAAGTGGTCTCGTCGAGCAAGGCGTCGAGCTGCGAGGCATCGGACAGCTTGACCTTGAAGAACCAGCCCGTGTCCAGCGGATCGGAGTTGGCCAGCGACGGGTCGTTGCGCAAGGCTTCGTTGACTTCCACCACCTCGCCGCTGATGGGCATGTAGACATCGGCTGCGGCCTTGACCGACTCGACCACACCGGCCACCTCTTTCTGCGCGAACGATTTGCCCACTTCGGGCAGATCGACAAACACCACGTCGCCCAGGGCGTCTTGCGCGTGGGGGGTGATGCCGACGGTGGCAACGCCGCCGTCAACGCGGATCCATTCGTGGTCTTCGGTGTACTTGGTGGTCATGTGGTTTCCTTTAAAAGTGACCGTTCTCCCTGAGCCTGGCCAAGCTCAGCGATACGGTGGGTGCTGATGAGGGCTTCGACAAGCTCAGCCCGAACGGAGGGGTATCGACATCGCCGGGACTTATCCCCGGAAATAGCGGTTGGGAACAAAGGGCATGCTGCTCACTTCCATGGGCACCGGCTTGCCGCGGACCATGGCGTTGACGCGGGTGCCGATGGCGGCGTGTTCGGGACCGACATAGCCCATGGCCACTGGCTTGTCGATGCTGGGGCCGAGCAGACCGCTGGTGACTTCGCCGATCACGGTGCCGTCTGGCGATTGCAGTTCCACGTGCTCCCGAACCGGTATGCGTTCCTGAGCGATCAAGCCCACACGCTTCTTCATCAGCGGATCAACGCCGTCCAGCTGCGCGAGCACGCGCTCGGCACCCGGGAAGCCGCCTGCGCGCGCGCCACCGGTGCGGCGCACTTTCTGCATGGCCCAGTTGAGCGCGGCCTGCACCGGCGTGGTGGTGGTGTCGATGTCTTGGCCGTAGAGGCACAGACCCGCTTCCAGGCGCAGCGAGTTGCGCGCGCCCAAGCCCACGGGTTTCACCTCGGGCTGGGCCAGCAGGGCGCGGGCGAAGTCGCTGGCACCGGCGGCGGGCAGTGAAATTTCGAAGCCGTCTTCACCGGTGTAGCCGCTGCGGGTGATGAACAGGTCACCACCCGCCCACTCAAAGGCCGCGCCGGTCATGAACACCAGTTTTTCCACACCGGGCAGCAGGCGCTGCAAGGCGGTCACGGCTTGCGGGCCTTGCAGGGCCAGCAGCGCGCGGTCGAACTGGGCGTCGATGTGGCAGAGCTGGCCGATGCAGGCGTGGATATGGGCCAGGTCGCCGTGTTTGCAGGCGCCGTTGACGATCACGAACAGGTCTTCGCCCCGGTTGACGAACATCAGGTCGTCGATGATGCCGCCCTGTTCGTTGAGCAGCAGGCCGTAGCGCTGCTTGTTCACCGCCAGATCGATCACGTCCACCGGCATCAGGGTTTCGAGTGCGGCCGCGGCATCGGCGCCGACCAGCCGCAACTGGCCCATGTGGGACACGTCGAACAGACCGGCGGCGCTGCGGGTGTGCAGGTGTTCGGCCATCAGGCCCAGACCCTGGTATTGCACCGGCATGGCATAGCCGGCAAACGGCACCATGCGGGCGCCGAGTTCCAGATGCAAGGCGTGCAGCGGGGTCTGGAGCAGGTCTTCGGGCTTGGACATGGCGGTCTTTCGTCGAGCAGGGGCAGGCCTCTGGTGAAAGAGGAATACGCACAGATCATCCGTGCACTGCCCCGCTGTCCGCTTTACCTGAGAGATTCACGCGGGCGATGCCGCGCTTGCTCCTTCGGTGGGCCGCCTCCAGGGGCGGCCTCTCTCCAGTGGGGTACACCTGCGGTCAAGCCGGTGTTTGCCAGTCCTGGGTGCCTGAGCGTTCAAAAAAACCGGCCGGTCCCACGACCTTGCCCATTTTCTCTGCGCCTTCGGCGAACCCGGCGAAATGCTTCACCGGATTTCTCTCCTGACCCGCGCATTTTACCCACAGCCTTTGTCCGGCATGTGACGATCTGCGGACCTATAGGCGGGGAAAACGCGCCCGGCGTTCCAGATCGTCCAGATCGATGTGGTTGCGCATGTATTGCTGGCTGGCGTCAACCAGGGGTTGGTGGTCCCAGCTGGTGAGGCGGCCTTTTTGCATCGCCTGGGCCACCAGGCGCCGCCGGCGCTGGCTGGCCAGCACCTGGGCGTGGATGGTGGGCAGGTCCCAGCGTGCGGCGGTCTCGGCCAGAAATGCCTGCAACAGCGCCTGGTGCTCGGGTGCTTGGGCCAGGTTGTGGCGCTCGTCCGGGTCTGCGGCGACGTTGAACAGCAAACAAGGGTCTGCGCTGGCGTAGATGAACTTGAAATCGCCCCGGCGGATCATGAGCAGCGGCGCGTTCGTGCCTTCGCCCATGTACTCGCCGATCACCTCGTCGTGCCCCGCTTCGCCCCGCAGGTGCGGCAGCAAGGAGCGGCCATCCAATGGCAGCGCCGGGTCCACCTGGCCGCCCGCGAGTTCGACAAAGGTCGGCAACAAGTCGATGGTGGAGACCGAAGCCGCGACCTTGCGCGCGGCAAATCGGCCCGGTGCGTGGACCACCAAGGGCACACGCGCCGCCATTTCAAACCAGTGCATCTTGTACCAAAGGCCACGCTCGCCCAGCATGTCGCCGTGGTCGCCCGAGAACACGATCACCGTGTCGTCGCCCAGGCCGCATTCGGTCAGGGTCTTGACCAGTTTGCCGATGTTGTCGTCGATGTAGCTGCAGGCGCCGTAGTAGGCGCGGCGGGCGCGGCGCACGGCTTGCTCGGGCATGGTCTTGCCCCAGATGTCGATCACTTTGGCCACGCGTTGGGCGTGTGGATCGAGTTGGTCCTGGGCCATGTGCACGCGCGGCATCTGCACGTCTTCGTCTGTGTAGCGGTCGAAGTATTCGGCGGGAATGGTGTAGGGGTCGTGCGGGTGCGTCATCGACACCGTGAGGCAAAACGGCTGCTCGGGTGTGTTGCGCACGTGGTCGTACAGGTACTGGCGGGCGCGAAACACCACCTCTTCGTCGAAGTCCAATTGGTTGCTGCGCACGCTGGGCCCGGCTTGTTCCACCGACGCCATGTTGTGGTACCAGGTCGGCCGCACATCGGGTTCGTCCCAGTTCACCGACCAGCCGTAGTCGGCGGGGTAGATGTCGCTGGTCAGGCGCTCCTCGTAGCCATGCAACTGGTCGGGGCCGCAAAAATGCATCTTGCCCGAGAGTGCGGTGCGGTAGCCCAGGTTGCGCAGGTAGTGGGCGTAGGTGGGGATGTCGGTGGCGAGGTCGGCGGCGTTGTCGTAGGCGCCGATCCTGGAGGGCAGTTGCCCGCTGACCAGGCTGAAGCGCGAGGGGGCGCACAAGGGGCTGTTGCAATAGGCCGAATCGAACACCGTGCCGGTGGTGGCCAATGCGTTCAGATGCGGCATCTGGATCGGCGAGTGGCCACTGTGCATGGGCAACAAGGGCGCGGCCATCTGGTCGGCCATGATGAAGAGGATGTTGGGGCGCTGGGTGGTCATGGAACTCCTGAAAAGGACGCGCACAAACCCTTGCACGTGTCCTTTTCAGTATCGCACCCGACTTTTTTGGCCTTGGGTGTTCGACCGAGCGCAGCCTAGTCGGCGAGAAATTCGAAGCAAGCGCTGCCGTCGTTCCAGACCACCTGGCGATGGGCGCGGTGGCGGCTGGCCTCGATCACCCGCGCATTCGGCTCGTCGTTGGCGGCTATCCAGGCCACGGTGTCGGTGGGGCTGCGGCCAAACTGTTCGTGTCGGCGCGTCAGCCGTTGCAGGCGCAAAGCCGGATCCACGTGCAGGTACCAGACTTCGTCCAGCAAGCCCGCCACCTGAGTCCAGGGGCCTTCCTGCAGCAGCAGGTAGTTGCCTTCGGTGAGGATGAGTGGCGTCTGGGCGAAGATGGGCAGAGCCCCCGCGACCGGCTCTTCGATTTCGCGCCGAAAGTCGGGCGCATACACCACGTCGTCGCCGTCGCCTTGCTGGCGCAGGCGCCGCAGCAAAGCGGCATAGCCTGCGGCGTCAAAAGTGTGGGGCGCGCCCTTGCGCTTGGCAATGCCCAGGCGTTCCAGTTCGGCTTGCGCGAGGTGGTAACCGTCCATGGGCACCGCCTGGGCGCGGGTGCCCATATGCCCGACCGCCAACGCCGCCAGCGTGGATTTGCCCGAGCCCGGCGCGCCGACTATGCCGAGCAAGCGGCGCGGGCCGGCGCTCAGCGCGCTCAGGCGTTGTTGCAGCGCGGTGTGCAGTGTGGCGGCGCTCACACCGCTCACATGCCGGCGTAGTTCGGACCACCACCGCCTTCGGGTGTGACCCAGACGATGTTTTGAGTCGGGTCTTTGATGTCGCAGGTCTTGCAGTGCACGCAGTTCTGCGCGTTGATCTGCAAGCGGTCGACTTCTTTACCGGTACCGTCGTCGCCTTTCACGAATTCGTACACGCCCGCCGGGCAGTACCGGGCCTCGGGGCCTGCGTACTTGGCCAGATTGATCTGCACCGGCACGCTGCTGTCTTTGAGTGTGAGGTGGGCGGGCTGGTTTTCTTCGTGGTTGGTGTTGGAGACGAAAACGCTGCTCAAACGGTCGAACGTGAGCTTGCCGTCGGGCTTGGGGTAGCTGATCTGCGGCATGTCGGCGGCCGGTCGCAGCTTGGTGTGGTCGCGCGTGATGTTGTGCAGCGTCCACGGCGGCGATTTGACGCCGATCTTGGGCAGAAACCAGTGTTCCACCCCGGTCATGAGCTTGCCCAGCAGCGGGCTCTTCTTGAACCAGTTCTTGAAGTTGCGGTAGGTCCAGAGCTCCTCGAACAGCCAGCTTTTCTGGAACTTTTCGGGGAAGGCGCTGAGCTCGTCGTGCTGGCGACCGGCTGTCACGGCTTCAAACGCTGCTTCGGCGCACAGCATGCCGCTCTTGATGGCCGCGTGGCTGCCCTTGATGCGCGCGGCGTTCAGAAAACCGGCGTTGCAACCGATCAGCGCGCCGCCCGGGAACACGGTCTTGGGCAGGGCCTGGGGCGTTCCGTTGTTGAGCGCCCGAGCGCCGTAGCCCAGGCGTTTGCCGCCTTCGAGGTGGGCGCGGATAGCCGGGTGGGTTTTCCAGCGCTGCATTTCTTCGAACGGGCTCATCCAGGGGTTCTGGTAGTCCAGCCCGACCACCATACCCAGCGTGACCTTGTTGCCTTCGAGGTGGTAGAGGAAACCGCCGCCAAAAGTGTCGTCGTCCATGGGCCAGCCAGCGGTGTGCACCACCAGGCCGGGCTTGGCCTTGTCGGCGGGCACTTCCCACAGTTCCTTGATGCCGATGGCGAAGGTTTGTGCGTCCTTGCCTTCAGCGAGCTTGTAGCGGGCGATCAGTTGTTTGCCCAGATGGCCGCGTGCGCCTTCGGCGAACACGGTGTATTTGGCATGCAGTTCCATGCCGATCTGGAAGCTGTCGCTGGGCTCGCCGTCTTTGCCCACGCCCTGGTTGCCCGTGGCCACGCCCTTGACCGAGCCGTCTTCGTTGTACAGCACTTCAGCGCCCGTGAAGCCGGGGAAAATTTCCACCCCCATTGCCTCGGCCTGGTCGCCCAGCCATTTGGTGACCGCACCCAGGCTGACGATGTAGCAGCCGTGGTTGTGGAAGTTGCGGGGCATCAGCCAGTCGGGCGTGCGCGTGGAGCCGGTTTCGCTCAACACCAGCAGGTCGTCGCCGGTGACTTCCTGCAGCAGCGGCGCACCGCGCTCTTTCCAGTCGGGAAACAGTTCGGTGATGGCGATGGGGTCCATCACGGCGCCCGACAGGATGTGTGCGCCGGGTTCCGAGCCCTTTTCCAGCACGCACACGTTGATCTCGCTGCCTTTTTCCGCCGCCAGTTGCTTGAGCCGGATCGCCGTGGACAGACCCGCTGGCCCTCCACCCACCACCACCACGTCGTATTCCATGGCTTCGCGGGGACCGTAGGTGCTGAGGATGTTTTCTGGTGTCATGAGCGCTTCTCGTTGGGGTGAGGTGGTGGGGCCGTCACCGTTGTTATGGGGTGGTTTTGAGCCAAAACCGGGTCGCAGGGCTTGTGCCACAGGCGGCGCAGATTGCGCTGCCTGTCGTGCCAGCGACCGATTTTAGTGGGCTATGCCGCACAATTGTTGTCACGTTCGCCGCAGACGCGGTCTCTTTGGGAAGGAAATCAAATGGCATATAGCCTGGATTTGTCGGGTCGGGTAGCCCTTGTCACGGGTGCTTCCAGTGGTTTGGGGGAGCAATTTGCGAAGACGCTGGCGCGCGCTGGCGCGGCCGTGGTGCTGGCCAGCCGCCGTACCGACCGGCTCATGACCTTGCGCGCGCAGATCGAAGCCGAGGGCGGTGATGCCCACGTGGTCGCGCTGGATGTGACCGACCGCGCGTCCATCAAAGCGGCGGTGGCGCACGCGGAAACCGAGGTCGGCCCGATCGACATTTTGATCAATAACTCGGGCGTGAGCACCACGCAGCGCTTGCAGGACGTGAGCGAGGAAGACTACGACTGGATCTTCAACACCAACACCAAGGGCGCCTTTTTCATGGCCCAGGAAGTCGGCAAACGCATGCTGGCGCGCGCCCAGGGGGCGGCGCCTGGTTCGTTCGTGGGCGGGCGCATCGTCAACATCGCGTCCATGGCCGGGCTCAAGGTGCTGCCGAAAATCGGTGTGTATTGCATGAGCAAGGCGGCCGTGGTGCAGATGACCAAGGCGATGGCGGTGGAGTGGGGCAAGTACGGCATCAACGTCAATGCCATCTGCCCGGGCTACATCGACACCGAGCTCAACCACCAGCATTGGCAGACCGAACAAGGGCAGAAACTGGTTCAGATGCTGCCCCGCAAGCGCGTGGGGCAACCCACCGATCTCGATGCCGTGCTGGTGATGCTGTGTGCCGCCGAGAGCCATTTCATCAACGGGGCGGTGATCGCCGCCGACGATGGTTTTGGCGTCTGATACTTGAATCCCGTGGGAGCGGTTCGGCTCGCGGCCTGGCCCGCGGGCATGCTGACCGGCATTCTGGCCGGCTTGGGTGCGGGGGCGTTCTGGGGCATGGCCTTTTTGGCGCCCCTGGCGGCGCCGGGTTTTGACGCGGTGGACATCACCGTCGGGCGCTTCGTGGCCTGCGGCCTGTTTTCCTTGGCCTTGATGCTCACCCAGCCGCTGGTCCGCTCCTTGAGAGGCCGCGCGACCACCGGGTGGCATCTGCCAACGCCGCGCCAGGCCTTGGCCGCACTGGTTTTCAGCGTGCTGGGCTATACCGGCTACTACCTCCTGCTGGCACTGGCGATCACCCAGGTGGGGGCGGCCCTGCCGGTGCTGGTCATCGGCACCATTCCGATCTGGCTCATGGTCTTGGGCAAGCCCCATGGCTTGCGCTGGTCCGCGCTGCTGCCGGGTGTGCTGCTGACCGCTGGCGGCATCGCTCTGATGATGGAAAGCCCCGGGGACGCGGCGGGCTCGGGCGGCCCATTGGTGCTGGGCATGCTGTACGCCGGGGCGGCGGTGGTCAGCTGGCTGGCCTTTGCCATGCTGAACGCGGCCTGGCTGCGGCGCCACCCCGGGGTTCAATCCACCGACTGGGCGAACTGGATGGGCGTGGGTGCTGGCGTTGGCGCCTTGCTCTTGTGGTGGTGGGCGGGAACGGACTGGAACACACTGTGGGCGCGGCCGGGTGTGGGCGGTTTTGTGCTGGTTTGTGTGCTCACCGGCATCGGTTCGGCCTGGGTCGCCTCGGTGCTGTGGAACATGGCGAGCCGGCGTTTGAGCGGTAGCCTGGCCGGGCAGCTCATCGTGAGCGAGACCATTTTTGGCCTGTTGTACAGCTTCGCGTGGGACCAGCAATGGCCGGCGACCACGCAGTGGCTGGCCGCTGCGATGTTTGTACTGGGCATTCTTTTATCCATCAAGGCGCACCGATGAAACTGGAACTTCCCGCGATCAAGAAACAGGTGTTCAGCATGACGCTGCCCATCCGCTGGGGCGACATGGACGCCATGGGCCATGTGAACAACACCTTGTACTTCCGTTTCCTGGAGATCGTGCGCATCGAGTGGATGCGCTCCATTGGTTGCGAACCCGATCCGCGTGGCGAAGGGCCGGTGATCGTGAACGCCTTTTGCAACTTCTACAAGCAGCTGGAATATCCGGGCGAGGTGCTGGCCACCATGTACGTGAGCGACCCGGGCAAGAGCAGTTTCGAGAGTTGGTGCACGCTCTCGCGCACCGACGACCCCGACACCGTGTACGCCGCAGGCGGTGCGACCACGGTCTGGGTCAATTTCCCGCTGCAGAAGTCGGCGCCCATGCCCGAGCACATGCGCGCGCATCTGGTCTGAGCACACAAATCCTTGCAGACCGGGTTGAGGTCTCGCATTAGCATGCTGGACATGCATGTCCGTTCGGTATTTTTTGCACTGGCCTGGCTCGCTGCCTTGGTCGGTTGCGGCGGTGGCAGCGCCAACGCCAGCCATAGCGCTGCGCCAACACCCTCCGGGCCAACACCCTCCGGTTTTGTACCCACCACGGGCACGATCACCACCACCGAGGTGGTGTCGGGTCTGGCCAGTCCGTGGAGCCTGGCCTTTTTGCCCGACGCCCGCATGTTGGTCACCGGGCGCACGGGCCATCTCTGGTTGATCGCGGCCGATGGTGCTTCGGTGCGGGCGGTGACGGGTTTGCCGGCTGTGGCCAGCGCCGGGCAGGGCGGTTTGCTGGACCTGGTGCTGGACCCGGACCACGCCAACAACCGGCGCATTTATTTCAGCTTCTCTGAAGCTGACGCGGGCCATGCGGCGCTCAATGGCACCGCCGTGGCGCGCGCGGAACTCGACCTGGGCGCCATGGCCTTGCGCAACCTCACGGTGATTTACCGCCAGAGTCCCAAGGTGCAAAGCACCGGGCATTTCGGCTCGCGCCTGGTGTTTGACCGCCAGGGCCATTTGTTCGTGACCCTGGGCGATCGCCAGAGCAGCGACCAGCGGGTGTTCGCACAAGACCGGTCCCGGGGCAATGGCAAGGTGGTGCGCATCAGCACCAGCGGCGCGGCTGCACCGGGCAACCCCTGGCCCGCCCAGACCGGTGTGCTGCCCGAGATCTGGAGCTACGGGCACCGCAATCCGCAGGGCGCCGCCTTGCACCCGGTGACCGGCGAACTCTGGACGCACGAGCACGGCCCGCAGGGCGGTGACGAGGTGAACCGCACCCTGGCCGGGCGCAATTACGGCTGGCCGGTGATCAGTTTCGGCCAGGAATATGGCTCCACCACGCAGGTAGGAGAAGGCACGGCCAAGGCGGGCATGGAGCAGCCGCTGGTGGTCTGGGAGGCGATCGACGGATCGGCCTGGAACGGCGGCACCAAGTCGTCCATCGCGCCCAGCGGCATGGCGTTTTTCAGCGGGGCTGCGCCCGCGCACTGGAACGGCAGTTTGTTCGTGGGGGCGCTGGCGGGCAAGGCGCTGTGGCGCATCCAGCTCGACGGCAACCAGGTGGTGGGCCGCGAGCGTTTGCTGGCTTCGCTCAACGAACGCATCCGCGACGTGCGCCAGGGGCCGGATGGCCACCTGTATCTGCTGACCGACAGCGGGCGCTTGTTGCGGGTGGGCTGAACGCTTTTGCTTTTATAAAGCGTCTTATTTGGCCTTGGGTACCCGGCCCATGAGGTAGAACTCCGGGTTGGGCACCATGCCGCTGAAGCTGGCCATGCGGTTGGACAGACCAAAGAAGGCGGTGATGGCGGCGATGTCCCAGGCGTCTTCGTCGTTGAAGCCGTGGGCGTGCAGGGCTTCAAAATCGGCGTCTTCGATTTCGTGCGAGCGCTGGCAAACCTTCATGGCGAAGTCGAGCATGGCGCGCTGGCGCGGCGAAATGTCGGCCTTGCGGTGGTTCACCGCCACCTGGTCGGCCACCAGGGGCTTTTTCTCGTAGATGCGCAAGATCGCGCCATGCGCGACCACGCAATACAGGCATTGGTTGGCCGCGCTGGTGGTGGTCACGATCATCTCGCGGTCGCCCTTGGACAGGCCCGAATCCTCTTTCAACATCAGCGCGTCGTGGTAGGCAAAAAAGGCGCGCCACTCGGCCGGCCGGCGTGCCAGACCCAGAAACACATTGGGGATGAAGCCGGCTTTTTCCTGCACTTCCAGTACCTTGGCTTTGATGTCATCGGGCAGGCTGTTGAGGTCGGGGGCGGGGTATCGGACGGGGCTCATAGGGTCTCCTCGGGTTGAAAACAAAGTTTATCCTTGGCGTCTGATTTCAACGGACACCCGGAGCACAGCATGCAAGACGAACAATACACACAAGGCCTGGCAACCCGCCGCGAGGTGATGGGCGATGCTTTCGTGGACCGTGCGCTGGCCAGCGCCACGCCTTTCACCCAGCCGATTCAAGACCACATTTCACGCGCCGCCTGGGGCGATGTCTGGCAGCGCGAAGGTCTGGACCGCAAGACCCGCAGCCTGATCACCGTGGCCATGCTCACGGCGCTGGGCAAGCAGCACGAACTCAAAGGCCATGTGCGGGGCGCGCTGAACAACGGCGCCACGGTGGCCGAGATCCAGGAGGTGTTGTTGCACGCCGCCGTGTACTGCGGCATCCCGACCGCGGTGGAGGCGTTCCGCACGGCCGCCGAAGTGGTGGAGCTACCGGCGCCCTGAGGGCGTGTCCCTGGGCGGGTTCAACCCGCCATCAAGCGGTGCACCAGGTCCGGTGTGCTGTGCGCCTGGTATTTGCGCTTGAGGCGCGCGCGGTAGATTTCCACCGTGCGTGGGCTGATGTCCAGTGCCTTGCCGATTTCTTTGCTGGTCAGGCCGTCCATCAGAAACGCGGCAACCTCGCGTTCGCGCGCCGTCAGTTCGGCCTTGACCGCGCGGCGCGAGCTCAGGTCTTCGAAGCTCCAGATGCCGGCTTCGTGCGGGGCCTCGCGGCGTATGGCGCGGCCGGTCACATGGCACCAAAAGGTTTCGCCCTTGAAACGGCCGTCCACCCGTTTCATGATGCGGTCGTCGGCGTAACGGCCATCGCGCCCCATGATGGGGGTGATGCGTGCACCGGTGCGCTCGTATTCGGCGGCGCTGGGGTAGAGAATCTGGAAGCTCTGGCCCACCAGGTGTTCGCGCGCCGCGCCAAACATCTCACACAAGGCCTGGTTGCAGTCGACCATGGTGCGCTCGCGCGACAAGGCCAGCCCGACCGGGGCACGGTCAAAAGCGAGGCGGTAATCAATGTCCATGCTGAAGGGTCGGCGCGGGGCCGAGCGGGTAGGGGTTTGACTCTAGGAAATACTACGTATGTCGATACGTAGTATCGTCGTGTTTTCCCGGTTTCATCACAGGAGCGATCGACGTGAACAAGATTTACCCGAGTGCCGCCAAGGCACTGGAAGGCATTGTGGCCGATGGCCAACTCATCGCCGTGGGCGGCTTCGGCCTGTGCGGCATCCCCGAAGCCTTGATCGATGCGCTGCGCGATTCCGGCGTCAAAAACCTGACCGCGATTTCCAACAACGCCGGTGTCGACGATTTTGGCCTGGGCAAGCTGTTGCAGACGCGCCAGATCAAAAAGATGATTTCGTCCTACGTGGGCGAGAACAAAGAGTTCGAGCGCCAGTACCTGGCCGGCGAACTCGAACTCGAATTCACGCCGCAGGGCACGCTGGCCGAGAAGCTGCGCGCCGGTGGCGCGGGCATCCCGGCTTTCTTCACCAAGACCGGCGTCGGCACCCTGGTGGCCGAAGGCAAGGAACTGCGCGAGTTTGATGGCGAGACCTATGTGATGGAACGCGCGCTGCTGCCCGAGATCGCCTTGATCAAAGCGGATGTGGCCGACAAGTCGGGCAATCTGCGTTTCAACCTGACCGCACGCAACTTCAACCCCGCTGCGGCCACCGCTGGCAAGATCTGCGTGGTGGAAGTGGAGCGCATTGTCGAGACCGGCGAGATCGCCCCCGACGATGTGCACCTGCCCGGCATCTACGTGCACCGCATCGTGCTCAACGCTTCGCCCGAGAAGCGGATCGAGAAACGCACCATCACCGAGAAAGCAGGAGCCTGACCATGCCTTGGAACCAAGATCAAATGGCCGCACGCGCGGCGCAAGAGCTCGAAGACGGCTTTTACGTCAACCTGGGCATTGGCATTCCCACCCTGGTGGCCAACTTCACCGGCGACAAGGAAGTGTGGCTGCAGTCCGAGAACGGCATGCTGGGCATCGGCCCGTTTCCGACCGAAGACAAGGTCGACGCCGACCTGATCAACGCCGGCAAACAAACCGTGACCACGATCAAGGGTTCGGCCATTTTTGGCAGCGACCAGTCCTTTGCGATGATCCGCGGCGGCAAGATCAACCTGTCGATTCTGGGTGCCATGCAGGTGAGTGCCAAGGGCGATCTGGCGAACTGGATGATCCCCGGCAAGATGGTCAAAGGCATGGGCGGCGCCATGGACCTGGTGGCCGGCGTCAAGCGTGTGATCATCTTGATGGAGCACGTGGCCAAGAAAAAAGATGGCACCGAAGACATGAAGATCATTCCCGAGTGCACGCTGCCCTTGACCGGCGTGGGCGTGGTGAACCGCATCATCACCGACTTGGCCGTGATGGACGTGACGCCAGAAGGCCTGAAAGTGGTCGAGCTGGCGCCGGGCGTGAGCCGGGAATTCGTGCAATCCAAGACCGGCGTGCCGCTGATCTGATCCACTCGGTTTCCGGTTTCGAAAACAGCGCCCCTGCCATTCGCAGCGGCGCTGTTTTTTTGGCCCTTGGGCGGCCGGTAACGCGTTGGAGAAGCGGTGTTACCGCAGGGCCGCTGGGCCAGATGTTTGGGTGGGCCCCACACGCCCTGTGGCCAGGCTGAGCTGGGTCTGGGCGGTCAGGCGCTCCACTTGTGCGGTGACGCGCTCGCGCCGGGCGTCGGCCAGCGCGGCTTGCGCGTTCAGCAACTCCAGCATGGAACCCACGCCGGCCCGGTAGCGGCCTTGGGCCACCTGGTAGGCGCTGTCGGCCGAGTCCATGAGGCGCTCGCTGGCTGTGAGTGCCTGGCGGCTGGTGCGCGCCGCCTGGTAGGCCTGCCACAACTGGCTGTCGAGTTCGCGCTGCACCGCTTCCAGTTCGGCTTCGCGCGACTGGATCTGCGCCACGATCTGGTTTTCTACCGCCTTGCTTTCGCGCCCGTTGAACAGCGGGATGCTGGCCACGATGGCCGCACTGGCGGTGGGCGTGGTGCCACTGCCTGCGGCACCCCAGTTGCGCGAGCTGCCGGCGCTGGCGCTCACCGAGACGCTGCCCTTGTTTTCTGCCTGCGCGGCCGACAGGCGCGCTTGCAGGCTCTGGATCTGGGCCATGGCGGCGCGTGTGCGCGGATGCTGTTCCCGTGCTTCGCGCTGCAGTTCGGCAAAGGCGCTGCTGTCGCCCGCGCTGTGTACCCAGGCTTCCCAGTCCACCAGACGCAGGGCTTGGGTGATGTCGGCGCCCAGCGCAAGGGCCAGGTTGCCGCGCGCGGTCTCCCAGCGGCTGAGCGCCCGAAACCGCTCCAGCGTGGCCTGGGCCAGCGCGGTTTGCGCTTGCAGGCGCTCGATCTGGTTGCCGACCTGGGCCTGGTAGCGTGCCACCGCCGCGTCGGCCGTGCGGCTGGCGGTGTTTTCGGCCTCGGTGCTGGCTTCGAGGCCAGCGTGGGCCACCACCGCTTCGCCGTAGAGGCGCAGCATGTCGCGCACCGATTCCAGCACCGTGTTGCTCTGGTTGGACAAGGCCGCGGACAGGGTTTGGCGGGCCGCCTGCAACTGGGCGTTGCGCTGACCAAAGTCGAACAAGACCCAGGACAGCCCCACCGATGCGGCGGCTGTGCGCCCGTAGGACCCGCTGGAGTTGAAGTTGCGTGCGCCGCTGTATTCGGCGCTGGCGTTCCAGCGCGGAAGGCCTGCGATTTCTTCCAGCTCAAGCCCGGCGGTTTGTTCGGCCACATTGGCCAGGGCCTGGCGCAGGGTGGGGCTTTTGCACAGGGTGCGCGCCAAAGCCAGGCCCAGGGTCAGGTGGTCCCAGGGCGGGGTGGCCGATTCGGTGCAGGCATGGCTGCCGGGCTGCCAACCTTCGGCACCGGCGCTCCAATGCGTCGGGTGTGCTGCGGGGTTTTCGCTGGCGCCGCTTGGGGCCGGTGGCTGGGCCAGCGTGTGACTGATCTGCAAGCGGGGCATGGGGGCTTGGCCGGGGACCGGCTGCGCCGCCGCGCCCGATGCGCCTGCTGCGGCCATGGCGGCCATGCCCAGCCATGCCAGCCTTGGCCACTGCAAAACCCTCTGTCGCGCCCGTTTCATGCGGGGCGGCCCCGGTAACCCATGTGCTGAAAGTACTGCTCGGGGCTGCCGTCGAAGTGCACACGGCCGTCCCGGATCTCGATCACGCGCTGCGAGGCCGCAATGGTTTCCGGGCGGTGCGCCACGATGATGCGGGTGATGTTGAGCGCGGCAATGGCGCTGTTCACCCGGGCTTCGGACTCGATGTCGAGGTGGCTGGTGGCCTCGTCCAGCACCAGCACGCGCGGCCGCTTGTAGAGCGCGCGCGCCAGCAGCAGGCGCTGCTTTTGTCCGCCCGAGAGCACGGTGCCCATGTCGCCCACCAGGGTCTGGTAGGCCATGGGCATGCGTTCGATGTCTTCGTGCAACGCGGCCATCTGGGCGCACTGCACCATGCGCTCCAGATCGGGCTGGGCATCAAAAAAGCAGATGTTGTCGCTGATGGAGCCGGCGAACAAGCTGTCGTCCTGCATCACGGTGGCCACGCCACTGCGCCAGCGCTCCACGCCCCATTGGGCCAGCGGGATCTGGTCGACGCGGATCTGGCCTTCGGTGGGAGCGTAAGTGCCGAGCAAGAGGTGCACGAGCGTGGTCTTGCCGCAGCCCGAACGACCGGTGAGTGCCACCACTTCGCCCGGCTCGATGTTGAGGGACAGCCCGTCGAGCACCCAGGGGCCTTGGTCGGCGTAGCGGTAGCGCAGGCCATCGAGCACCAGGCGGGGCGAGGCCGCTTCGTCGGTGGCCGGCCCGGCTTCGCTGGCTTGGCGCAGGGCATGGGCATCGAGCCGCTGTGTGCGGGGCTCGGCGGGGGTGAGCACCAGATCGGCCAGGCGCTCGGCGTGCAGGCGCAGCATGCGCAAGTCGATGGCCTTGTCGATCAGCGAGGTCACGCGGGCTTCGAACTGGCTGCGGTAGGCCATGAAGGCCATGAGCATGCCCACGGTCAAGGTGTTGCCGATGATCTCTTGCGTTCCGAGCCAGACGATCAGGATGGCAAAGCCGCCGCTCAACAAGCCGCGCACCAGGCTGTACAAGACGTTGAGTTTGTCGACCTTGAGCTGCGCGTTGGTGGCACCCACCAGCAGGGTTTGCCAGGCGTTCTTGCGCTCGTTCTGGCGGCCGAACAACTGGATCGCGCGCATGCCGCGCACGCTTTCCAGAAAATGGGTGGACTGGTTGGCGTCGCGCACAATGACTTCTTCAAAGGCGGCGTACATGGGGCGGTACCAGAGCACACGCAGACCCAGGTACAGCGCCACCGAGACCAGCGCCACCCAGGCCAGCTGCGGGCTGTAGACGAACATCAGCACCAGGGTGAGCACCACCAGCAAGCCGTCGAACAAGGCCTGCACAAAGGCCGAGGTCAAGGTGCGCTGGATCACTTCGACCGAGCTGGCGCGCGAAACGATATCGCCCAGGTGGCGGTTCTGGAAGTACGACAGCGGCAGGTGCGTCATGTGGCTGAAGACATTGGTTTTCCACTGCACGGCCACCGAGGTGTTGATCACCATCAACAGCCAGGAGCGCACCAGCTGGGTGCCTTGCTGCACCAGCAGCAAGAGGCCAAAGCCCAGCGCCAGCGTGGTGAGCAGCTGGGTGTCGCGCGCGACCACCACATGGTCCAGCACCCATTGCATGAACAAGGGCGAGACCAGGCCAAACACCTCCAGCGCCAGCGACAGCATCAACACCCGCGCCAGCGTGGGCCAAAAGCCCGAGACCTGCCCCACCAGCTGGCCCAGGCGGATGCGGGTTTTTTCTTCGCGGGGTTCGAAGCCGGGGTTGGGCCAGAGCTCCAGCGCCACGCCGGTGAAGTGGCGCGAGGCCTCCGACAGGCTCAGGCGGCGCTCGCCAAAGGCCGGGTCGTGCACCACCATGCGCCCCGCCTCCACCGACTTCAACACCACGAAGTGGTTCAGGTCCCAGTGCAGGATGGCGGGCAGGCGCAGTTGTGCGAGTTCGTTCAAGTCCAGGCGCAGGCCCCGGGTGCCCAGCTGTTCCTGGTGGGCGATGCCGGCCAAGGTGTCCAGCGCCATGCCGGTCATGGACACCAGGTGGCGCGCGCGCAGGGCGGCCAGATCGGTCACCAGGCCGTGGTGGTTGAGCACCATGGCCAGGCAAGCCAGACCACATTCGGCGGCTTCGGTTTGCAGGATCACGGGCAGGCGGCGGCCCAGGCCAAACGAGAGTTGCTGCGTCCAGGTCAAGAGCGGCTCCGGGTGTTGTGCTTCATGGCTGTTGCCGCCGCGTCACGCTGTAGAGGGGCTCCAGCATCCATTCGTACAGCTGGCGGGTTTCTTGCAATATGTCGGCCTGCAACTGCATGCCAGCTTGCAGTGCGCGCGCCTGGCCATTGGCCCACACGGTGGACGATTTCAGCCGCACCAGTACCGAGAACACGGGCTCGCCTTCGGGCAGGCCGGCGACCGGCAGCGCTTGCAATTCGGTCGGGCGCAGCGCCGAAGTGGACACGCTTTCGACCACCCCCTCTTGCTGGCCGTACTTCTGGTACGGAAAGGCCTGGTAGCGCAGCAGCACCACGTCGCCGGGCTGCACAAAACCGATGCTGCTGCTGGGTGCGTACAGGCGCGCTTGCAGCGGTGCCGCCGCGGGTATCAGGGTGACCAAGGCCTGGTTGCCGTCCACCGTTTGCCCCAGCTCGGCGGTGACCAGGGTGGCGCGCCCGGATTCGGGCGCGGTGATGACCACCTGGCGGCGGGTTTCGGCTTCGGTGAGTTCCTGTTCGGCGCTGGACACGTTGCGCTGCAACTCGGCCGTCTGGTTGGCGTGGCGTTGGCGGCTGCCATCCAGTTCTTGCGACACCTGGGCCATTTCGCGCTGCACCCCGAGCTGGTCGCGCTCCAGCGTGCGCAGGCGCGAGCGCTGCTCCGACGCATCGATGCGTTTTTGCTGCAATTCCTCGCGCGCGATGTAGTCCTGATCGGCCAGACCCTGGTAGCGCTTGCGCGTGTCTTCGGCCATTTGCAGCCGGTCCTTTTGCTGCTCGATCAGGCTGGCAATGGTTTGCAGTTCGCCGCGCAAAGTCTGCAGCCGCCGTTGCAGGTGCAGCTGCTCTTCTTGCTGGGCGCGTTCGGCGCGCGCGATCTCGGTTTGCAGCGAGCGTTTGCGCTCGCCGATCTGGCGTTGGATATCGGCTTGCAGGCTGTTGCTGCCTTCGCCCACACGGTCGCTGGAGAGCACATACAGCACCGTTCCTTTTTCCACCAACTGGCCTTCGGCCACGTGTTTTTCCTGCACCACGCCCGCCTGGGGGGTATGCACCCGGATCAGACCGCCCACAGGCAGCAACTGGCCGTTGACCGTGACCCGGCGGGTGTGGCTGCCCAGCGCCACGAACAGCACCAGCGCCAGGGCCAGCAAGGCCGCCACGGCGGCGATCCACAAGCTGGAGAGCCGGGGTGTGAGCAAAATGCTGCCCAGGCTTTGAACGCGCTGGTGGTCCAGCACTTCGTCGCGGAACAGGCGTTCGGTGGGCGGTGGGGAAGAGGGCATCGCGTCAGAGTCGTGGCGGCGGGGGAGGACGGTGACGGGACTGTCCGGTCAGTCGAAAGTGTACGGGCATTCCCCGCGCCCGCCCGAGCGCCAACCGCCGCCTGCGCCGCGCCGGTGGGACTTATTGCGCAATGCAGGCCACTCCGTGCGGGCCTGGGGTCTGGCCCTATGCGCGTGCGGGTGTCCGCCCAGCGACGAAATACGGCACCTCGACCCTGGGCAAGGGGGTGCGTCCACGGATCTGGTCGGCGATTTTCTCGGCCATCATGATGGTCGGTGCGTTCAGATTGCCGGTGACGATCTCCGGCATGATGGACGCGTCCACCACCCGCAGGCCTTCCAGGCCGTGCACGCGGCCTTGCGCGTCGACCACCGCCATGTCGCCCACGCCCATGGCATTGGTGCCGCAGGGGTGGAAGGCGGTTTCTGCGTGCTGGCGCACGAAGGCGTCGAGTTCGGCATCGCTCTGCGCGGGATCACCGGGCGTGATCTCGCGTCCCGCATAGGGCTTGAGCGCGGGCTGGCGCATGATCTCGCGCGTGATGCGGATACCGGCTCTGAATTCGGCCCAGTCCTGCTCGGTCGACATGTAGTTGAACAGGATGCTGGGATGCTGGTGCGGGTCTTTGGAGCGCAGGTGCACGCGACCCCGGCTGGGTGAGCGCATGGATCCCATGTGGGCCTGGAAGCCGTGGATCTGGATCGGGTTGCTGCCGTTGTAGTTGATCGCCACCGGCAGGAAGTGGTACTGGATGTTGGGCCAGTCGAACGCGTCGGAGCTGCGGATGAAGCCGCCTGCCTCGAACTGGTTGCTGGCACCGATGCCACGCTCCAGAAACAACCACTCGGCACCGATGGCGGGCTGGTTCCACCACTTCAAGGCGCCGACCAGAGACACCGGTTGCAGGCATTCGTATTGCTGGTAGACCTCCAGGTGGTCTTGCAAGTTGGCGCCCACGCCGGGCAGGTCGTGCACCACGTGGATGTCGAGCGATTTCAATAGCGACGAAGGTCCTACGCCCGAGCGCTGCAAGATTTGTGGCGAGGCAATGGCGCCCGAGCACAGCAGCACCTCGCGCCTGGCTTGTGCGGTGTGCGATTGCGCGCCCTGCAAGTAGGCGACACCCACGGCGCGTTTGCCTGCGAACAAGATGCGGTCGGTGAGCGCGTGCGTGGCGATGGTCAGGTTGGGCCGCTGGCGCGCCTGGTCCAGATAGCCGCGCGCGGTGCTGGCGCGGCGACCCTGCGGCGTGGTGGTGCGGTCCATGGGCCCAAAGCCCTCCTGCTGGTAACCGTTGAGGTCGTCGGTGCGCGGATAGCCCGCCTGCACACCGGCCTCCACCATGGCGTGAAACAGTACGTTGTTGCCCGCCTTGGGCGTGGTCACGCTCAAGGGGCCGCTGTCGCCGTGGTAGTCGTCGGCACCGGTGTCGCGGGTTTCGGCTTTGCGGAAGTAGGGCAGGCAGTCGAGGTACGACCAGTCTTGCAAGCCGTCGCGCTTCGCCCAACCGTCGTAGTCCATGGCGTTGCCGCGGATGTAGCACATGCCGTTGATCAGCGAGGAGCCGCCCAGGCCTTTGCCGCGCCCGCATTCCATGCGGCGGTCGCCCATGTGCGGCTCGGGATCGGTCTCGTAAGCCCAGTTGTAGCGCCGACCTTGCAGCGGGAAAGCCAGCGCGGCGGGCATCTGGGTGCGGAAGTCGAGCCGGTAGTCGGGGCCGCCGGCTTCCAGCAGCAACACACTCACGTCCGCGTCTTCGGTCAGGCGCGTGGCCAGCACATTGCCGGCCGAACCGGCGCCGATGATGATGTAGTCGAAGGCTTTGTTTTGCATGTCTGGTGTGGTCCTCGGTGCAGCTTCAGAACACCGACGCATAGGCGCCGAGTTCGACCTGGATGGATTTGTTGCGGGTGTAGGCCTTGAGCGTTTCAAGGCCGTTCTCGCGGCCCACGCCCGACTGCTTGTAGCCACCCACCGGCATCTCTGCCGCCGACTCGCCCCAGGTGTTTATCCAGCAGATGCCGGCCTGCAGCCGGTGGATGACGCGGTGGGCGGTGTTGAGGTCTTGCGTGACCAGGCCGGCGGCCAGGCCGTAGGCGGTGTCGTTGGCGCGCTTCACCACCTCGTCTTCCTCGTCGAAACCGAGGATGGCCATGACCGGGCCGAAGATCTCGTCTTGCACGATCTTCATGCTGTCGGTGCAAGCGCTGAACACCGTGGCTTGTACATACGCGCCTTGTGCCAGCGCACCGTCGGTGGCGCGCCCGCCGCCTGCCAGCAGCGTTGCGCCTTCGGCTTTGCCGGAAGCGATGTAGCCCAACACCTTCTCCATGTGGGCCAGGCTCACGAGCGGGCCGAAATTGGTGTTCTCGTCCTGCGGGTCGCCCATGCGGATGCGCTGCACCCGTTCAATCACCTTGGCCTCAAACGCGGCCTGGATAGAGCGGTGCACAAACACGCGCGTGCCGTTGGTGCAGACCTGGCCCGAGCTGTAGAAGTTGGCCATCATGGCGATGTCGGCCGCGCGGTCCAGGTCGGCGTCGGCGAACACGATCAGAGGCGACTTGCCACCCAGTTCCATGGTCACGTCCTTCAGCGTCGAGCCCGACGCGCTGGCCATCACCTTCTTGCCGGTGACGGTGCCACCGGTGAAAGAAATTTTTTCAATGCCGGGGTGTTCTGTCAGCCAAGTGCCCACCGCCGCGCCGCCGTTGACCACGTTGAACACGCCATCGGGCAAACCGGCTTCGGTGTAAATCTCGGCGAGTTTCAAAGTGGTGAGCGGCGTGACTTCGCTCGCCTTGAAGACCATGGCGTTGCCCGCCGCCAGCGCGGGCGCGGACTTCCACAGCGCGATCTGTATGGGGTAGTTCCAGGCGCCGATACCGGCCACCACGCCCAGCGGCTCGCGGCGTGTGTAGACGAATGCGCTTTCGCGCAGCGGCACTTGCATGCCTTCGATGGCGGTGGCCAGACCCGCGTAGTACTCCAGCACATCGGCGCCGGTGACGATGTCAACGCAGCGCGTTTCAGACACCGGCTTGCCGGTGTCCAGCGTTTCCAGGTCGGCGAGCTCGTCGTTGCGTTCGCGCAAGAGATCGACCGCTCGGCGCAACACGCGGGCGCGTTGCATGGCGGTGAACCCCGCCCAGATGCGCTGGCCTTTTTGGGCGCTGCGCACGGCCGCATCCACGTCTTGTCTAGACGCGCTGTGCACCGCCGCCAGCACCTTGCCGGTGGCGGGGTTGGTGGTGTTGAAGGTTTCGCCGCTGGTGGCGTCCACGCGGGCGCCTCCTATGTACAGCTGTTGTGGGGAAATGGCAGGCATGCAACGCCTCCTTTGATCAAAAAAATGCAGGAGGCCGACCCTTGTGAGGCCGACCGCTGAACCGACTCAGCCCATGGCTTTGCCGAGCAGGGCGTGGTAGAGCTCGCGGTCCCCGAGAATGCCGACCGCTTGATCGCCCTCGCTCAGCACCAGCTTCTGGCCGGTCTGGTAGCGGATGTGCAGCGCGTCGCGCATGCCGATGTCGGCACGGACCACGGTGGGTTGCTGTTGCAGCGACTCAATCGCTTCACCATCGGACCAGCGCTGCAGCGGCAATCTGTCACCACCGCGCCGCGCGCTTTGCAGCGTGCCCTGGCCATCGAGCTGGAGCCAGATGTCGGCCACGGCGTCGAGCTCGTACTCGCCACCGGTTTGTTTGCAATCGGCCAGTGCGCGCATCAGGCTGCGGCCACGCAACACGTTGAGCGGGTTGGTGTGGGCCACGAAGGCCCGCACGTAGTCGTTCGCGGGGTTGAGCACAATCTCCTCCGGCTTGCTGTGCTGCACGATCTGGCCATCCTTCATGATGACGATGTTGTTGCCCAGCTTGAGCGCTTCATCCAGGTCGTGGCTCACGAACACGATGGTCATGTTCAGTTGGCGCTGCAGTGCCAGCAACTCGTCTTGCAGACCCTGGCGGATCAACGGATCGAGGGCCGAGAAAGGCTCGTCCATCAGCAGGATGTCGGCGTCCATGGCCAGCGCACGGGCCAGGCCCACGCGCTGTTGCATGCCGCCCGAGAGGGCGTCGGGGCGCTTGTCGCGCCACTGCGAAAGGCCGACGAGTTCGAGCTTGTCGTCGATGCGTTTCTTGCGTTCGCCACTGGGCAGGCCTTGCATTTCCAGACCCAGGCTCACGTTCTCGGCCACGGTGAGCCAGGGCATGAGCGCGAATTTCTGGAACACCATGGCGATGCGCTGGGTGCGCATGGCTTTCATCTGTGCGGCCGTGCAATGGGCCATGTCGATCTGGGCGCCTTCGTGTTCGATCAACAGGCGGCCACGGCTCACCGTGTTGAGACCGTTGATGCAACGCAGCAGGCTCGACTTGCCGGAACCCGACAAGCCCATGAGCACGCAGATTTCGCCGCGCTCGACCGACAAGTTGGCTTTTTCAACACCGACGATCAGGCCGGTTTTCTTGAAAATTGCATCGCGCGACAAGCCTTGATCGAGCAACTCGAGCGCGGGCTTGGGTGCGTTGGAGAAGACCACGTCCAGGTCTTGAATTTGAATCAGGCTCATGCGGCACCGCCTTTCTTGGGCGTGCGCTGCTTGCAGACGCGGTCCAGCATGATGGCGAGCAGCACAATGGCCAGACCCGCTTCAAAACCCACGGCGATATCGGCGGTGTTCAAGGCGCGAACCACCGGCTTGCCCAAGCCGTCGGCGCCCACGAGGGCTGCGACCACCACCATGGACAGCGACAGCATGATGCACTGCGTGATGCCCGCAGAAATGCTGGGCATGGCGTGTGGCAGTTCGATGCGCGTGAGCAGCTGGCGGCGCGAGCAGCCAAAGGCCTTGCCGGCGTCCATCAAGTCGGCGGGCACATCGTGAATGCCCAGGTAGGTCAGGCGGATGGGTGCGGCCACGGCAAACACCACGGTGGAGATCAGACCGGGCACCACGCCCAGGCCGAACAGGGTGAGCGTGGGAATCAGGTAGACGAAGGTCGGGACCGTCTGCATCAGGTCCAGCACCGGTTGCATCACGGTGTAAAAGCGCGGCTTGTGCGCGGCGTAAATGCCCAGTGGCACACCGATCAACACACAGACCAGGGTGGCGAACAGCACCTGTGCCAGCGTCTCCATGGTTTCCTGCCAGTAACCCAAATTCAGGATCAGCAGAAACGAGAGCGTGCAAAAGAGGGTGAGCATCCATTTGCGCTGGATGCCGTGCGCGATGAGCGCAAACACCGCGATCAGCGCGAGCGGGTTGAACCAGAGCAAGCTGTGTGTGAAAGCGTTGATGGCCATGGACAGCGCGTCGGCAAAGGCGTCGAAATAGTCGGCACCGTGCAGCGTCAGCCAGTCGATGAATTCGGCGATGACCTCGCCGAGTGGTATTTTTTGAATGTCCATAAAAGCAATGGAAATCGCCGGGGGCGGCGGGAGCGCTCAGCGGGTGGGCGAACGCGCGATGGTCCCCAGCGGCCGCTGTGGCCACCGGGGAATCTGGCTTTACTTGGCCAGAGCGGCCTTCACGACCTCAAGCGCTGGCTTGCCGTCGGTGCTGGTCACGCCGTCGAGCCAGGCATCGAGCACCTTGGGGTTGGCCTTGAGCCAGGTGGTCGCCGCTTGTTCGGGCTTCTTGTTGTCGTTCAGCACGGCGTCCATCAGGGCGTTTTCCATCTTCAGGCTGAATTCCAGATTCGTCAGCAGCTTGCCGACGTTGGCGCATTCCTGCACATAGCCTTTGCGCACATTGGTGTAGATGGTCGCGCCGCCCAGGTTGGGGCCGAACACATCGTCACCGCCTTCGAGGTACTTCATCTTGAAGCGGCTGTTCATGGGATGCGGTTCCCAGCCCAGGAACACCACCCACTTGCCGCGGCGCTCGGCGCGCTGCACCTGCGACAACATGCCCGCTTCGCTGGACTCGACCAGATTGAACTTGCCCAGACCGAACTGGTTGCTGTCGATCATTCCCTGAATCAAGCGGTTGCCGTCGTTGCCGGGCTCGATGCCGTAGATCTTGCCGTTGAGCTTTTTCGAGAATTTGGCGATGTCGGCAAACGACTTCAGCCCGGCCTTGTAGGCGGCTGCGGAAACCGCCAGCGTGTACTTGGCACCTTCCAGGTTGGCGCGCACGGTCTCCACACTGCCGCTGTCGCGGTAGGGCTTGATGTCGGCTTCCATGGTGGGCATCCAGTTGCCCAGGAACACGTCGATGTCCTTGTTCTCCAGCGACTTGTAGGTCACCGGGACCGAGATCAGGTTGGTCTT
>NZ_JBFJMY010000006.1:0-28237 GCF_041633695.1 Hydrogenophaga sp. | reverse complement strand
TCACACATGGCAAGCAAAACAAACCGGTCGGCGGCGGTGAAGGCGGTCAAAAAAGCGCCAGCAGGTGCCGCGTCCAAGGCGGCGGCGGAACATCCGGCTGTGGCCGCGCTGCGGGCATCGAATGCGTCCAAGGTCAAGGTCGCGGTGTGCGACATCGACGGCATCCTGCGCGGCAAATACCTGCACCGCGACAAGTTTCTCGGCGCCGCCGAACCCTACCCCAGTGGTGGCTTTGGCTTTTGCGACGTGGTGCTGGGCTGGGACATGGAAGACACCACCTACGACAACACCACCGCCACCGGTTGGCAGCACGGTTTTCCCGATGCGCTGGCCCGTCTCGACCTGAACACCGCGCGCCACGTGCCCTGGGATGCCGAGGTGCCCTTTTTCCTGGGTGAGTTTGTCAACGCCGACGGCAGCCCGCACGCACAATGCCCGCGCCAGGTCTTGAAGCGCGTGCTCAAGCGCGCGGAAAAAATGGGTTTCCAGGTCATGACCGGCATGGAGTTCGAGTGGTACAACTTTGCGGAAACACCCCAGAGTTGGGCCGCCAAAAAAGGCGTGGGGCCACAGCCGCTCACGCCGGGCATGTTTGGTTATTCGCTGACGCGCATGCACCAGAACCGCGACTATCTCAACGCCCTCATGGACGAGATGCTGGCGTTTCGCGTGCCCATAGAAGGCCTGCACACCGAGACCGGTCCGGGCGTGTACGAGGCGGCCATCGGTTTCAGCGAAGCCCTCGAACAGGCCGACCGCGCCGTGCTGTTCAAGGCCGGCACCAAGGAAATCGGTTCGCGTTTTGGCATCATGCCCAGTTTCATGGCCAAGCCGCACCAGTTGCTGCCCGGCTGCAGTGGCCACATCCACCAAAGCCTGTCGGACGGCAAGAAAAACCTGTTCTTTGATGCGAACAGCCCGCGCAAGATGAGCCCGCTGTTCGAGAGCTATCTGGCCGGGCAGGTCGCCTGCATGATGGATTTCGCCCCCATGATCTGGCCCACCATCAACAGCTACAAACGCCTGGTCGATGGTTACTGGGCGCCGGTGAAACCCACCTGGGGCGTGGACAACCGCACCGCCAGTTTTCGCGTGATCGCTGGCAGCCCCAAGGCCACCCGGCTCGAAACGCGCTGCCCCGGTGCCGACGTGAACCCCTATCTGGCGATGGCGGCGGTGATCGCAGCGGGCCTGGACGGCGTGGAAAAAGGGCTCAAGCTCAGCACCCCGCCCATCACCGGCACCAATGTGGGTGCCGAACACGTGCCGCGCGCGCCGCGCACCCTGATCGACACCACGCGCGTGTTCCAGCAATCCGCGGTGGCCCGCGATTGGCTGGGCGACGGTTTTGTGGACCACTTCGCCGCCACGCGCGACTGGGAGTGGCGACAATGGCTGGACGGCGTGACCGACTGGGAAATGAAGCGCTATTTTGAAATCATCTGAACCCCACCTTTGTTCGACGGTATGACCATCACCCATTTTTCTTTCCCGACCCCGATCCAGTTTGGTGCCGGTGCGCGCCGCAACGTGGGCCCGCATTTGCAGAAACTGGGCTTGAAGCGCCCGCTCATCGTGACCGACAAGGCGCTGGCCGCGCTGCCGTTGCTGGCCGAATTTTTGGGCCACCTGCAAGGACTGGAGGTGGCGGTTTTCAGCGGCGTTGTCGGCAACCCGACCTGCAGCCAGGTGATGGCCGGCGCCGACGCCTACCGGGAACACCAGGCGGAGGGTGTGATTGGCCTGGGCGGCGGCGCTGCGCTGGATGTGGCCAAGGTGGTGGGCGTGGCCGCCACGCACGAGGGCAACATCCTGGAATACGTCTGGGACCACCCGCAGGTGCGGCCGATCGTAAACGCCCTGCCGTATTTCGTGGCCGTGCCCACCACCTCGGGCACCGGCTCCGAAGTGGGCCGCTCCAGCGTGGTGAGCGAAGACGACACGCATTTGAAGCGGGTGGTGTTCAGCCCCAAGATCCTGGCCCAGGTTGTGTTCGCCGACCCGGAGCTCACCTTCGGTCTGCCGCCCCACATCACCGCCGCCACCGGCATGGACGCGCTCACCCACAACATCGAAAGTTATCTTTCGCCCGCCTACCACCCGCTGTGCGATGGCATCGCGCTGGAAGGCACGCGCATCGCGGCGGCGGCCTTGCTCACCGCCGTGCGCGAGCCGCACAATCTGCAAGCGCGCAGCGACATGATGATGGCGTCCATGATGGGCGCCATCGCGTTCCAGAAAGACCTGGGCGCCGTGCACGCCTGCGCCCACGCCCTGGGTGCGGTGTGCGACCTGCACCACGGGCTGGCCAATGCGCTGATGATCGATACCGTGCTGGCCTGGAACCAGGCGGCGGTGCCCGCCAAGTTCGACGAACTGGCCCATGTCTGCCAAGTCGCGGGTGGCGGCCCGGCGTTTGTGCCTTGGCTGCGCCAGCTCAAGCAAGAGCTGGGTATCGCCACCGGCCTGGCGGCGCACGGCGTGAAACCCGAACACCTGCCGCGTCTGGTCGAGATCGCGTGCGCCGACATCTGCCACCAGACCAATCCCCGGCCCTGCACGGCGGTCGATTTTGAAGCCCTGTTCCGGGCCGCGATGTAACCATGGACCGCGTGAAAATTGGCGTCAGCGCCTGCTACCTGTATCCAGATCCCGCGCGCGCGGCCTTTGGCAAAAAAACCCTGAACTACGTCGAACAATCGGTGCCGCACTGGTTGATGTCGGGCGGCGCGCTGCCGGTGATGATCCCGCCCACCAGCGGCGAGACCGCGCGCGGCGACGTGGGCCTGGACGATTACGCCGCCTGGCTGGACGGCTTGCTGCTGCACGGTGGTGTGGACGTGGCACCCGGCAGCTACGGCGAGCAAGCCCTGGACCCGCGCTGGCAGGGCGACCCGGTGCGCGATGCCTACGAGATGGCGCTGGTGAAAGCCTTCGTGGCCCAGGGCAAACCGGTGTTCGGCATCTGCCGGGGTTTGCAGCTCATCAACGTGGCCTTTGGCGGCACGCTGGTGCAAGACATTCCGACCCAGCGGCCGCAAGCGCTGGTGCACCGCGACGCCGACCGCTACGACCTCAATTTCCACCAGCTTGAGCTGGTGCCCAACACCCGGCTGAGCACCTTGTTGGCCAACCGCAGCAGCCAGAAGATCAACAGCGTGCACCACCAGTGCGTGAAAGACCTGGCGCCCGGTTTTGTGGTGGAAGCGGTGTGCCCGCACGACGCCACCATCGAAGCCATACGCCACACCGGTGCGGATTGGGTCGCTGCGGTGCAGTGGCACCCGGAATTCCACGGCCCGGCACACGGCACCCTGGACGACACCCCGGTGCTGGACGATTTTCTGGCCGCCGCGCGCGCCACCCGAGCCACCCACAGCCCCACCCGATGAGCACTCTTGACATCCACAACCCGGCCGACCACAGCCTGATCGCCACGCTGCCCGCCGACGACGCGGCCTCGGTCGCCGCCAAAACCGCACGCGCCCGCGCCGCCCAGCCCGCCTGGGCCGCCACGCCACTGGCGCAGCGCAAGCGCTGCATCGAACAGTTTCGCGCCGCTGTGGTGCGCGAACTCGACGGTCTGGCCACCACCATGACGCGCGAGACCGGCAAACCGATACAGATGTCGCGCAACGAGCTGAACGGCTTGCTGCCGCGCCTCGACTTCTTTCTGGCCGAAACCGAAGCCGCGCTGGCCACCGCCACCGTGTTTAACGACGGTGGCATGACCGAGCAAATCCAGCGCATTCCACTGGGCCTGGTGGCCAATATTTCGGCCTGGAACTACCCCTGGTTTGTGGGCTGCAACGTGATCGTGCCCGCGCTGCTGGCTGGCAACTGCGTGCTGTACAAGCCCTCGGAAAACGCCAGCATGACCGGCTTGGCCATCACCCGTTTGTTGCACGAAGCGGGTGTGCCGCCCGACGCCATGGTCTGCCTGGTGGGCGCCGGTGCGGTGGGTGCGGCCTTGCTCGAACAGCCGGTGGACGGCGTGTTCTTCACCGGCTCCTACGCCACCGGCAAGCGCATCGCACAAACCGTGGGCGACCGTTTCATCAAGCTGCAGTTGGAACTCGGCGGCAAAGACCCGACCTACGTGTGCGAAGACGCGGCGGTGCAGAACGCCGCCGCTTCGCTGGCCGATGGCGCCATGTACAACACCGGCCAGAGCTGCTGTTCGGTGGAGCGCATCTACGTGCACGAACAGATTTACGAGGCCTTTGTAGCGGCTTTCGTGCAGACGGTGCAAGGCTTCCAGCGGGGCGACCCGATGGCCGAGGACACCTACATCGGCGCCATCACGCGGGCGCCGCAATTGGACGTGCTGGACGCCCAGGTGGCCGATGCGCTGGCCAAAGGCGCGCGGCTGCTGTGCGGCGGCGCGCGGGGCGATGGCCCGGGCAACTGGTACCTGCCCACCGTGTTCGCCGATGTGGACCACCGCATGGAGCTGATGCGCGAAGAAAGTTTCGGCCCCATCATCGGCATCCAGAAAGTGAGCGGCGACGCACAAGCCGTGGCACTCATGAACGACAGCCGCTACGGCCTGACCGCCGGTGTTTTCACCCCGGACGCCACGCGTGCCCAAACCCTGCTGGCGCAGCTGAACGCCGGCAGCGTGTACTGGAACTGCTGCGACCGCGTGAGTCCCCGCCTGCCGTGGAGCGGGCACGGTGATTCCGGCGTGGGCCTTACGCTGTCGACCGAAGGCATACAGACGTTTTCACGACCCAAAGCCTGGCACCTGCGGCAGGCCTGAAGGTCGAAAAACGGGGTGCAAGCACGGCAGCTCTCTCAGCGGAGAGTGCTGTGTCAAACTCTTGGGCATGAACGCGCAGCCCGTCAACATCAGCGAAGCCGAGGTGGAATTCACCGCCATCCGGGCGCAAGGCGCGGGCGGTCAAAACGTCAACAAGGTGTCGAACGCCGTGCACCTGCGTTTTGCCATCCACGGCTCCTCGTTGCCGGACGCGGTCAAAGAGCGCTTGCTGGCCTTGAGCGACCAGCGCATCACGCTGGAAGGCGTGGTGGTCATCAAGGCCCAGACCAGCCGCAGCCTGGAGCAAAACAAAGCCGATGCCTTGTCCCGCTTGCAGGCGCTGGTGGACAGCGTGGCGACGCTGCCCAAGCGGCGCAAGGCCACCCGGCCCACCCTGGGTTCGCAGCGGCGGCGGCTGGAAGGCAAAGCCAGCCGGGGTCAGGTCAAAGCCTTGCGCGGTCGGGTGTCGGGCGGCGAATAAGCCGCCTCGGGTTTCGGCTGGAACGGTTTCAGCGCGGTCCGCTCATCACCGAAGCATCGGTGAACACCAGATCCATGGGGTAGCGTTGCCCGGCCAGGTGGTCTTCGATGCAGCGCAGCACCAGCGGGCTGCGGTGGCGCGCGGCGCTGGCCCGTATTTCATCGGGCGTCATCCACAGCGTGCGCACAATGCCGGTGTCCAGCGCGCGGTCCGGGTCGAAAGCCCCCAGGTCGCCGCAGTAGGCAAAGCGCAGGTAGGTGATGTCTTCCTGGCTGGCTGCCCGCTGGAAGCGCGAAACATAGACGCCCACCAGGGCCGTGGGCCGGAAGCTGTGCGCGGTTTCTTCCAGGGTTTCGCGCGCCACGCCTTGTTCCGGGCTTTCGCCCGGGTCCAGGTGGCCGGCCGGGTTGTTCAGGCACAGGCCTTCCGGTGTGTGTTCTTCCACCAGCAGGTAACGGCCATCGCGCTCGATGATGGCGGCGACTGTGACGCTGGGTTTCCATCGTGTGTCCATGGCGCGATTATCCGGTCTAGGAGCCTGCGCGGCAGAAGAGGCGTCGGCTGTAAATCGCCCGCAGCGGTCCATTTTTCACCGTCTATTTGCCCCATAGCCGGGCTATGGGGCTGCACATCCGGCAAAAACTGTCCTCGCTGGGGGCGATTTTCGCTTTCGACGCCTTCTGCCGCGCAGGCTCCTAGCCCCGGCGGCAACACCGGCCCGTGCACCGCCGGGCTTGCGGGCTTTGTCGCCGAGCGCGCGGGCCAGGCTTTCATGTAAGCTCGACGGCGGTTACATTTCACCACCAACGAGTGAGGAGAAACACATGCTGATAGGCGTACCCACTGAAACCACGGTGGGCGAAACCCGCGTGGCCGTCACGCCGGAGACGGCCAAGAAATACGTGGCACAAGGCCACACTGTGCGGGTGCAGTCGGGCGCGGGCGTGTCCGCCAGTGCGCCAGACGCGGCCTTCACCGCTGTCGGGGCCGAGATTGTGGATGCCGCTGGCGCCTACGCCTGTGACCTCGTGCTCAAGGTGCGCTCGCCGTCCGACGCCGAGCTGGCGCTGATGAAACCCGGCACCGCCGTGGTGGGCATGCTCAACCCCTTCGACGCCGCCGGCCTGCAACGCCTGGCCGCCGCCGGCCTGACCGCGTTTGCGCTGGAAGCCGCGCCACGCACCACGCGGGCGCAAAGCATGGACGTGCTGTCCTCGCAAGCCAACATCGCGGGCTACAAGGCGGTGATGGTGGCGGCCAATGTTTACCAGCGCTTCTTTCCCATGCTGATGACCGCAGCGGGCACGGTGAAAGCCGCGCGCGTGGTGATTCTTGGTGTGGGCGTGGCAGGCCTGCAGGCGATTGCCACCGCCAAGCGCCTGGGCGCGGTGATCGAGGCGTCTGACGTGCGCCCCAGCGTGAAAGAACAGATCGAATCCCTGGGCGGCAAGTTCATCGACGTGCCCTATGAGACCGACGAAGAGCGCGAAGCCGCCGTGGGTGTGGGCGGCTACGCCAAGCCCATGCCGGCCAGCTGGCTGGAGCGCCAGAAAGCCGAAGTGGCCAAGCGCGTGGCGCTGGCCGACGTGGTGATCTCCACCGCGCTGATTCCCGGGCGCGCCGCGCCCACGCTGATCACGGAAGACATGGTCAAGTCCATGAAGCCGGGCTCGGTGATCGTGGACATCGCCGCAGGCAAGGGGCCGAACGGCGTGGGCGGCAACTGCCCGCTGACCGAGACCGACCAGACGGTCATCAAGCACGGCGTGCACATCGTGGGCGAAACCAATCTGGCCGCACGGGTGGGCGCCGATGCCTCGGCGCTGTATGCGCGCAACGTGCTCGATTTCCTCAAGTTGATTGTCAACAAGGAAGGCGCGCTGCACGTGGACATGGAAGACGACATCGTCGCCGCCTGCCTGATGGCGCAAGGCGGTGAAGTCAAGCGCAAGGCCTGAAGCCCGACTCCCCAGGACCAGAACACAAGGACAAGACCATGGACGCCGTATCCCCCACCATTCTCAACCTCATCATCTTCGTGCTCGCCATCTACGTGGGTTACCACGTGGTCTGGACCGTCACACCGGCCTTGCACACACCACTGATGGCGGTGACCAACGCGATCTCGGCGATCGTCATCGTGGGTGCCATGCTGGCGGCCGCGCTCACCGAAACCACATTGGGCAAGACCATGGGTGTGGCGGCGGTGGCGCTGGCGGCGGTCAACGTGTTTGGTGGTTTTCTCGTGACCCGGCGCATGCTGGAGATGTTCAAGAAAAAGGAACGCAAAGCACCCGCAGTTGCCGCTGAGGGGGCGTCCAAATGAGCATGAACCTCGTCACGCTGCTCTACCTGATCGCCTCGGTCTGCTTCATCCAGGCCCTGAAAGGCCTGAGCCACCCCACCACCTCCATCCGCGGCAACGTGTTCGGCATGACCGGCATGGGCATTGCGGTGGTCACCACCATTGGGCTGATCTTCACCCTGGCCGAGCAGATGCAGGTCAGCGCCGCACAAGGCATGGTCTGGGTGCTCGGCGGTCTGGTGGTCGGCGGTGCCCTGGGCGCTTACATGGCTAACAAGGTCGAGATGACCAAGATGCCCGAGCTGGTGGCCTTCATGCACAGCATGATCGGCCTGGCGGCGGTCTGCATCGCGGTGTCCGTGGTGGCCGAACCCTGGGCTTTCTCCATCGTCGCCAAAGGCGCGGCCATCCCGGGCGGCAACCGCATCGAACTCGCCCTGGGCGCGTTCATCGGCGCCGTGACCTTCAGCGGCTCGGTCATCGCTTTCGGCAAGCTTTCGGGCAAGTACAAGTTCCGCTTGTTCCAGGGCGCCCCGGTCACCTTCCCGGGCCAGCACAAACTCAACCTGGTGCTGGGTCTGGCGGTGCTGTTCTTCATCTTCGGCTTCTGGCATTCGCAGAGCTGGATGGACATCGCCATCGTGATCGCGCTGGGCTTTGTTCTGGGTGTGCTGATCATCATCCCCATTGGCGGCGCCGACATGCCGGTGGTGGTGTCCATGCTCAACAGCTACTCGGGCTGGGCCGCAGCCGGTATCGGCTTCTCGCTGAACAACTCGATGCTGATCATCGCCGGTTCGCTGGTGGGCAGCTCGGGTGCGATCCTGAGCTACATCATGTGCAAGGCCATGAACCGCTCGTTCTTCAACGTGATCCTGGGCGGTTTCGGTGGTGAGGTCGCCACGGCGGGCGGCGCCAAGGCCGAGCAGCGACCGGTCAAGAGCGGCAGCGCCGACGACGCGGCCTTTGTGTTGGGCAATGCAGAGACCGTGGTCATCGTGCCCGGCTACGGCCTGGCCGTGGCGCGCGCGCAGCACGCGGTGAAGGAGCTGGCGCACAAGCTGACCGAAAAAGGCATCACAGTGAAGTACGCCATCCACCCGGTGGCCGGCCGCATGCCGGGTCACATGAACGTGTTGCTGGCCGAGGCCGAAGTGCCCTACGACCAGGTGTTCGAGATGGAAGACATCAACGGCGAGTTTGGTCAGGCCGATGTGGCCATCATCCTGGGCGCCAACGACGTGGTGAACCCGGCTGCTCTGCAGAAGGGCAGCACGATCTACGGCATGCCGATCCTGGAGGCCTACAAGGCCAAGACGGTGATTGTGAACAAGCGCTCCATGGCGGCGGGTTACGCCGGGCTGGACAACGAACTTTTCTACATGGACAAGACCATGATGGTGTTTGGCGACGCCAAGAAGGTGGTCGAGGACATGACCAAGGCGATCGAATAGCCCGCACCGTTGCGCGGGCGGCGCTTGCAGAAAAAGCTGGCGCCGTGCCAGCTTTTTTTTGCCCGGTGTTGGGCGAGGGCGCGCGGCGATGGATTAGAGTTGTCCGTCAGAAATCCGTAAGGGAAAAACACGAGTGCAAAACCGTGTTCTGCACCGGAAAATACCGGGTTACGTTTTCAAACACAAGCAACGGAGACATGGCATGACCGAATCGATGGCCGACCGCCCCTGGCTGAGCGCCTACCCTGCGGGTGTACCCGCCGACATCGACGTGGCGCAATACGCTTCGCTGGTGCATTTGATGGAAGACAGTTTCCAGAAATACGCCAACCGCACCGCCTACAGCTTCATGGGCAAGGACATCAGCTTCGGCCAGACCGACAGCCTGTCCCAGGTCTTTGCCGCCTACCTGCAGGGGTTGGGGCTGGTCAAGGGCGACCGCGTGGCCATCATGATGCCCAATGTGCCGCAGTACCCGGTGGCGGTGGCGGCGATTCTGCGTGCCGGCTTCGTGGTGGTGAACGTGAACCCGCTCTACACCGCACGCGAACTCGAACACCAGCTCAAAGACTCGGGCGCCAAGGCCATCGTCATCATCGAGAACTTCGCCAACACCCTGGAGCAATGCATTGCCAACACGCCGGTCAAGCACGTGGTGCTGACCGCCATGGGCGACATGCTGGGTCTGCTCAAGGGCGCGCTGGTCAATTACGTGGTGCGCAACGTCAAGAAGATGGTGCCGACCTTCAACCTGCCGCAAGCGGTGCGTTTCAACGACGCGGTCGCCCGCGGCACCAAGGGCACGTTCAAACGCCCGGACATCCAGGCCGATGACGTGGCGGTGCTCCAATACACCGGCGGCACCACCGGGGTGTCCAAAGGTGCGGTGCTGTTGCAGCGCAACGTGATCGCCAACCTGTTGCAGTCCGAGGCCTGGAACGATCCGGTGATGCAACAGGTCCCGCCCGATCAGCAACCCACCAGCGTCTGCGCCTTGCCGCTGTACCACATCTTCGCTTTCACGGTGAACATGATGCTGTCCATGCGCACCGGCGGCAAAACGATTCTGATCCCGAACCCACGCGACATGCCCGCCGTGCTCAAAGAGCTGTCCAAGCACACCTTCCACAGCTTCCCGGCGGTCAATACCTTGTTCAATGGCCTGGCCAACCACCCCGATTTCAACACCGTGAACTGGAGCAACCTCAAGGTTTCGGTGGGCGGTGGTATGGCGGTGCAGGGGGCGGTGGCCAAGCTGTGGCTGGAGAAGACCGGCTGCCCGATCTGCGAAGGTTATGGCCTGTCCGAGACCAGTCCGTCCGCGACCTGCAATCCCACCACCAGCACCGAATACAGCGGCACCATCGGCGTGCCGTTGCCCAACACCTGGCTCAAATGTCTGGACGACGATGGCAACGAGGTGCCCATGGGGCAGCCTGGCGAGATCGCCATCAAAGGCCCGCAGGTCATGGCGGGTTATTGGCAGCGCCCCGACGAAACCGCCAAGGTCATGACGCCCGATGGTTATTTCAAGACCGGTGACATTGGCACCATGGACGCGCGCGGCTACTTCAAAATTGTCGACCGCAAAAAGGACATGGTGCTGGTGAGCGGCTTCAACGTCTACCCCAACGAAGTCGAGGATGTGGTGGCCCAGATGCCCGGGGTGCTGGAGTGCGCGGTGGTCGGCGTGCCCGATGAAAAATCGGGCGAAGCGGTCAAGCTGGTGATCGTCAAGAAAAACCCGGACCTCACCGAAGCGCAAGTGCGCGAGTTCTGCAAAGGCAAGCTCACCGGCTACAAGCAACCCAAGGTGGTGGAGTTCCGCACCGAGCTGCCCAAGACCCCGGTGGGCAAGATTCTGCGGCGCGAACTGCGCGACAAAAAGTGAAGACCTGAACGCCGCAGGGCGTACAAAAAATGCCCGGACCGTTCCGGGCTTTTTTGCGTCTGGGCGGGCGTTACAGCTTGAGCGTGGACAGCAGGATGCTGGTCTCGGTGTTGGCAATGCCTTCGACCAGGCGGATCTCGCCCAGCACCCGGTCAAAGGCTTCCAGGGTGTCGGCCTGGATCTCGGCCACGATGTCCCAGCGTCCGTTGGTGGAGTGCAGGCGCGACACGTTGGGGTGGCCGCGCAGCGTGCGCAGCACGTCTGGCCCCTGGTTGCCCTCCACGGCGATGGTCGTCAGCGCGCGGATGCGGTGCGCCTCGGCCTGCGGTTTCAGCCGCAGGGTGTAGCCCACGATCACGCCGTCGCGTTCCAGGCGCGACAAGCGGTTCTGCACCGTGCCGCGCGCCACCCGCAGCTTCAAGGCCAGCGCCGCCACGCTGGTGCGGGCGTTGTCGCGCAACAAGGCGATCAATTCGCGATCGGTGTCGTCGATTCCGGTCATTTTGCTTTATCCGTTGATCAATATGCGCAGTTTAGTGCGCTTATTGATCAAGTCGTCGCCTTCTTTTTGGCTTTGCATTCCGGGAAACTGCTTGAACAGACCCGCGAATGCGGTGGAGCTGTCTATTCAAAAGCAAAAGACAAAAGAGCCCAACATGACCCGTTTTATCGACGTCCCTGCCCTGTCCCAGCTGGTGCAAACCATCGGCGTTCCCCGCTTCATCGAAGAACTGTCGCAGACCATACGCGACGACTTTCTGCGCTGGGAGTGTTTCGAAAAATCCGCCCGTGTGGCCAGCCATTCGCCCCTGGGTGTGATCGAACTCATGCCGGTGTCCGACGCCGAACGCTACGCCTTCAAGTACGTCAACGGCCACCCCAGCAACACCGCCCAGGGCATGTACACGGTGATGGCTTTTGGCGTGCTGGCCGAGGTCGAAACCGGCTACCCGCTGCTGCTGTCCGAGCTCACGCTCACCACCGCCTTGCGCACCGCCGCCACCTCGATCATGGCGGCGCGCGCGCTGGCGCGCCCGGATGCGCGCCGCATGGCCTTGATCGGCAACGGTGCCCAGAGCGAATTCCAGGCCCTGGCTTTCCACACCCAGCTCGGTATCGACGAGCTGCGCGTGTACGACGTAGACCCCGCCGCCACCGACAAGCTGGTGCGCAACCTGGCGGCCTGGCCGGCGCTGCGCGTGCAGCGCTGCGGCTCCATCGCCGAAGCGGTCCGGGGCGCCGACATCGTGACCACCGTCACCGCCGACAAGACCCGCGCCACCATCCTCACGCCCGATTTGATTGAAGCCGGCATGCACCTGAATGCCGTGGGCGGTGACTGCCCGGGCAAGACCGAGCTGCACCCCGGTGTGCTGGACATGGGCCGGGTGTTTGTGGAGTACGAACCGCAGACGCGGGTGGAAGGCGACTTGCAGCAAATGCCGGCCGACTTCCCGGTGGTGGATCTGTGGCGCGTGCTCGCCGGCCAGGCAGAGGGCCGCCAGAGCACCGCACAGGTCACGGTGTTCGACTCGGTCGGCTTCGCGCTGGAAGACTATTCTGCCTTGCGTTATGTGTTCGAGCGGGCGCAAGAACACGGCATTGGGCGCGAAGTGGACCTGGTGCCGCCGGCGGACGATCCAAAAGATTTGTTCCGCTTCACGCAGCCGGGCAACCGCCGCGCCAGCCTGCGCCGCGTCGCCTGACGGCCGAGCTGGCTTGGTGGCGCGGTGCGCTGCGGGCTCGCGGGCATCCATCTGGCACGCCGCTGAAAGAGCGGGCGCCCCGGTGCTTCACAATCACGGCTTCGGCACAGGCCGTCGTTGCCCGCCGTTTTTGTGGAGATGTTTTCATGAGCCGAACCGCCCTGGTCAGCGCCTTGCACGATGAACTCAGCGCCGTGCTGGCGCTGATGCCCGACGAACACGTGGAAAGCGTGGCCGGGCGCAGCTTCTGGGTCGGGCATCTGCATGGCCAGGATGTGGTGGCCGTGCTCAGTGGCATTGGCAAAGTGGCGGCGGCCACCACCGCGACGCTGCTCATCGAGCGCTATGGCGTGGACCGCATCGTCTTCACCGGCGTGGCCGGTGGCCTGGGGCCCGGCGTGAACGTGGGCGACGTGGTGGTGGCGCGGCAATTTCTGCAGCACGACATGGACGCCTCGCCCATCTTCCCGCGCCACGAGGTGCCGGGCTACGGCACCGCCACCTTCGACGCCGACGCCGCGCTATCGGACCGCCTTGCGCAGACCTGCGAAAACATGCTGGCCCAGCTGGCCACGCACCTGGGGCCAGAGGCGGTGCACGCCTTTGCCTTGCAGGCGCCCCGCCTGCACCGGGGGCTGGTGCTCAGCGGCGACCGCTTTGTCGCCACCACCGCCGAGAGCCAGGCCCTGCAACGCGAACTGCCCCAGGCGCTGGCGGTGGAAATGGAAGGCGCGGCTTTCGCCCAAGTCTGCCGCGACTACGGCGTGCCCCTGGCCGTGGTGCGCACCATTTCAGACCGGGCCGACGACGCCGCGCATGTGGACTTTCCGCGCTTTCTTCGCGAGGTGGCGAGCCGCTACAGCGCCGCGATCGTGAACGGGCTGTTCAAGCAGTAACCCCGCAGAGCCGGGTCCATGCTGTTCTGGCCCAACGCCTCCTCCGGCGTACGTGTCTCAAGCCAGAACACCGCCGATCCGGCTTCGCCGGTCGGCAGGTGTTGCCCCCTTGAGGGGGTGACGGGCGAAGCACGGCGCGGGGGTGGGCCTACCGCAACCAGCCCCGCTTGCGGAAGTACAGCATGGGCCCCACGGCCGAGAGCAGCATCAGGCCCAGGGCAAACGGGTAGCCGGCCTGCCAATCGAGTTCGGGCATGTACTTGAAGTTCATGCCATAGACGCTGGCGATCAGGGTGGGGGGCAGCAGCGCCACGCTGGCGACCGAGAAGATCTTGATGATCTTGTTCTGGTTGATGTTGATGAAACCGACCGTCGCGTCCATCAAGAAGTTGATCTTGTCGAACAGAAAAGCGGTGTGGCTGTCCAGCGAGTCCAGGTCGCGCAAAATCTGGCGCGCGTCTTCGAACTGTTCGGCGCTGAGCATGCGCGTGCGCATCATGAAACTCACCGCACGGCGCGTGTCCATGACGTTGCGGCGGATGCGGCCCGACATGTCTTCGTGGCGTGCGATGGCCGACAGCACCTGTCCGGCGGTGTCGTCGGTCACGTCGCCGGCCAGCACGCGCCGGCTCGAGGTTTCCAGATCGTCGTAAATGTCTTCCAGCGTGTCGGCGCAGTATTCGGCGTCGGCGTCGAACAGCATCAACAACACGTCTTTGGCGTCTTCGATCAGGCCGGGCATGCGGCGTGCGCGCATGCGCAGCAAGCGGAACACCGGCACGTCTTCGTCGTGGATGGAAAACAGCACGCCCCGGCTGGTGAGCGACCGGTTGTGCTCGTTCAAGATGAAGGCCACCCGCACCGCGCGCGGGTCGTCGCTGTCGTCGATCAGGAAGTCGCTGCGGATGTGCAGCTCGCCGTTGTCTTCTTCAAAGAACCGGGCCGACTCCTCGATGTCGTCGTCCATCGCGTCTTCGGGAATGCTCAGCTCGAAGTGTTGCTTGACCCAGCGGCGCTCTTCCAGCGTGGGCTCTTCCATGTCGACCCAGATCGGTTTGAACTGGGCCAGCTCTTCGAGCGACTCGATTTCTTCCTGAAACAGGCGGCCGTTGACCAGTGTGAATACGTTGAGCATGTGTGCCCTCCCAGGGCTGGGGATCTGTGCAGAGGGGGCGAAGCGCGCGGCTTCGGGCGGCGGTGGTGGGTGGTCGCGCTTTCAGCCAACCGGTCGCCTGGGCTCTGCGGCGCCGCAAGACGCCGGGATCAGTCGGACACAGAATGGGCTGAAAGCACGCAACTGGGGGGCGTGCTTTCCATAGGGTTCTCCGTGAAGGGTTCAGCCTGCCGATTATGGCACCGCAGCCTGCTTTTTCTCTACCGCAGAGGCCCCGAAAAAGGCCATCAGTTCGTCTTTCTGGAACCAGGCGTCGTGTTCGCCCAACTCCATCACCGCGTTGATGAAGCCGGCCTCGAACAGCAGGTAACTGGCCAGGGCGGCTGCGCTGCCCGCCGCGCCGCGCCCGGTGTCGAGTGCGCCCAGGCCGATGAGGGTGTTGCGTGTGGGCTTGGGCAGTGCGCCCATGTGGACTTGGGCCAGCTCGTCCAGCGACTGGCTGGGTTGCATGGCCATCACTTCCAGGGGCTCGTAGGGCAGGGCGGCGGCCAGTTCGGGCGGTAGCCGCGCCAGCGTCTGGGTCACGCGCTGGGCTTGCTCCACATCGGACAACAAGGTGTCGTGGAACACGCTGGCCAGGGCGTGGCCGGCGATGGTGCCGGCCGTGGGCTCGCCGGTGGCGCTCGCGCCCATGCCCATGCCCGAGCGCTGGGGCTGCCCGACCCCGATGACCAGGATGCGCCGCGCGCCGAAATGGATGGCCGGCGACAGTGGCGAGAGCTGTCGCATGGAGCCATCGCCAAAATGCTCTTTGTGCCCATCGACCCAGAGCGGCACGGAGGGGAAGAGAAACGGGATCGCGCTGGACGCCATCAGGTGTTCGATGGTGATGGGTTGCATGTCGGCCCGCCGCCCGGTGCGTTGCCAGGGCTGGGCCGGGTGGTCGGGGCGGGTCTGGCAGAAGGTCCAGTGCTCGCCGGTGGTGTAGCTGGACGCGGTGACCCCCAGCACATCGATCTGCCCGTGCGCCAGCGCACGCTCCAGGCCCGCCAGATCGATGGCGCGGTGCAGCGTGTCCACCAGGGGAAAGGTGTCGACCAGCGCGCGGTGCTTGCGCACCTGGCGTGCCAGTGTGAAGCCGGCCACCAGCCGGTTGGCGCGCACCCAGCGCGGCGCATCCAGATCGTAGACCCGGTGCGAGCGCAAACCGCTCCAGAACGTGGCCAGGCGGGGCAGCGCATCCAGTCCATGTTCGGCCTGGCCTGCCAGGTAGGCGGCGTTGAGCGCACCGGCCGAGGTGCCGAACAGCCAGCGAAACGGGAACGCGGCCAAGCTGGCCGATACCGGGGAACCCGCCGCCAGCATGCGCGCCAACGCCTTGAGCACACCGGCCTGGTAAGCGGTGCGCGCGCCACCGCCCATCAACACCAGTGCGCAACCGTCTGCGTGCGGGGTCGGCAACTGGGCGTCGAGCAGGTTGTGTGAGAGCAGGCGGTCGAGAGACAAGAAAAATCCCTTTGGCTGGTGCGACGCGCTCGGGCAGCTCGGCGGTCAACTCGCAAAATCATGACATATTCCGGGCCGGATCTTTGCGCCACACCGGGTGGCGGTCAGAACACGCCGCGTATCGGCTCCGCTTGGCACGCGGACCTCGTGGTGTTGGCCGGTTGGGCTTGCACCGCCCTCGGCACAAAAAGCCCTGGAGTTCTGGGGTGGGCGCGGAAATACCGAGCCATAAAGTTTGCATTTCACGGTGGCCTGCCTGGACGGGCTTGCGCCGCCCGCTTTTCGTGGGCATAGTGGGTGCAAGCCTTCCCCGTGGCCGCCGGCCGGGTCAGCCCGAATGGCGGTGTATGTGTCAACCCTGAGCAAACATAGGAGGTTCATGTATGAACTTGACGATCAGCGGTCACCATCTCGACGTCACGCCCGCCTTGCGCGGTTATGTCACGAGCAAGCTCGAGCGAATATCCCGGCATTTCGATCAAGTGGTCGATATCAAGGTGTTGCTGACGGTGGACAACCTGAAAGAGAAGGACCTGCGGCAGCGCGCCGAGTGCAACATCCACGTCAAAGGGCGAGACCTGTTTGCCGAAAGTGCCCACGCCGATCTGTATGCCGCCGTGGATGAATTGGCCGACAAGCTGGATCGTCAGGTATTGCGCCACAAGGACAAGTCACAGGACCACCACCACGAGTCGGCCAAACGTCTGATGTGAGTGCCAAACGGGTGGCTTGCCAGCACCCGATAAATGCTGCACTGCAACAAGCCGCTTGAAAAGTCAAGCGGCTTTTTTGTATCCAAAACCTAGCCAAGCTGGCTCAAGTCGGCATAATTTGCGGTCCAAGAGGCCTACATGAACCGACTATCTGCCATATTGCCCGCGGCACAAGTACTTGTGAACGTGGACGCAACCAGCAAAAAGCGAGCGTTTGAAGAAGCGGGCTTGCTGTTTGAAACCCTGCATGGACTCAACCGTGCCTTGATCACCGACAGCCTGTTTGCCCGCGAACGCCTGGGCTCCACCGGTCTGGGCCACGGTGTGTCCATTCCGCACGGACGCATCAAAGGCCTTAAACAGCCCTTGGCTGCGGTGTTCCAGTTGGCCAACCCGATCGGTTTTGACGCGCCCGACGAACAGCCGGTGCAGCTCATGATCTTCCTGCTGGTGCCCGAAGCGGCGACGCAGAAGCATCTGGAAATCCTTTCTGAGATCGCCGAACTGCTCAGCGACAGCGGTTTGCGCGAGCAGATGAAAAACGCCAGTGAATCCGCCGTGCTGCACCACCAGATCACTTCCTGGCAGTCGGCACACGCCGCCGCCTAAGCGCATTGCCCGTCCGCTGTCCCACCGTCGTTCGGTTCTGTCTGCGGCGCATGGCTCCCGCATCGTTCACCGCCGGACCCGGGTGCGACCCGTACGCAGCCGTTTGGGGCTGCTGGTCACCGCTTTGAGCCACTGATTGCCCATGAAACCCACCGTTGTCAGCGCCGACGTCCTGTTTGAAGACCACCGCGACGCGCTGAAATGGCAGTGGATCGCGGGACTGGGCGCCTCCGAACGCCGCTTCGACGAGGTCGCGATCCGCGAAGCCCGCTCGGGCGCCGATCTGGTGGGCTACCTCAACTACATCCACCCGTACCGGGTCCAGGTGCTGGGCGAACGCGAAGTCGCGTACTTGTCCAGTTCCAGCAGCGACGACAACCGGCGCCGGGTGTCGCGCATCGTGACGCTGGAGCCGCCGGTGCTGGTGGTGGCCGACGACCAGCATGCGCCCGACGACGTGGTCGCCATGTGCGAGCGCGCGCAGATCCCGATGTTCGGCACCCACGAGTCGGCGGCCTTCGTCATTGATGTGTTGCGCGCCTATCTGTCGCGCCACTTTGCCGACCGCTCGTCCATGCACGGCGTTTTCATGGACATCCTGGGCATGGGCGTGCTGATCACCGGCGAGTCTGGCCTGGGCAAGAGCGAGCTGGGGCTGGAACTCATTTCACGCGGTCACGGTCTGGTGGCCGACGACGCGGTGGACCTGTACCGCATCAACCAGACCAGCATCGAAGGGCGCTGCCCCGAGCTGCTGCAAAACCTGCTGGAAGTGCGTGGCATCGGCCTGCTCGACATCAAAGCCATTTTTGGCGAGACGGCGGTGCGCCGAAAAATGCGGCTCTCGCTCATCGTGCACCTGGTGCGCAAAGAAACCATGGAGCGCGACTACGAGCGCATGCCACACGAACCGCTGTACCAGGACGTGCTGGGCGTGCCGGTGCGCAAGGCCGTGATCCAGGTGGTGGCGGGGCGCAACATCGCCGTGCTGGTGGAGGCGGCGGTGCGCAACACCATTTTGCAATTGCGCGGTATTGATACCTACCAGGAATTTGTCTCGCGGCACCGCGCCGCCATGTCGCGCAACGAGTGAGTTCGGGCTGCGGCCAGCGCCGGCGGCGTTTCTAGCGGCTGGGCGGGCGGTGCGGGCAATCGGTCTTGGTGCAAGTGGCGTACAAGGACAGCGCGTGCTCCTGCAAGGCAAAGCCGCGTGTCTTGGCCACCATGTGCTGGCGCTTCTCGATTTCCGGGTCGTAAAACTCTTCCACCCGACCGCAGTCCAGGCAGACCAGGTGGTCGTGGTGCTTGCCTTCGTCCAGCTCGTAGACCGCCTTGCCCGATTCGAAGTTGCTGCGAATCAGCAGGCCCGCCTGTTCAAACTGCATGAGCACGCGGTACACCGTGGCCAGGCCGATGTCGGAATGGTCGTCGAGCAGGACGCGGAACACGTCTTCGGCCGTCATGTGGCGCTGCTTGCCCGACTGGAACACCTCCAGGATTTTCAGGCGCGGCAGTGTGGCCTTGAGTCCGGTGCTTTTCAGTTCGTCGATGTTGGTCATGGTCGTGGCGGCGTGGAGTGGGTGGGGCGGCCGACGGCAAGGGGTGCGTGCGTGGTGCCGATCGCTGGGAGCGGGGGGCCGCGTTCCGGGACCCCAAGGCTACAATGCCCAGATCATATCGCCAGCACGCGCGCGTGACGACTGCCCTTGGTTTTTCAAGGGCAGCGCGCGCCCATCAGGCCCAGTATCCATGCCCCATCTATCCGCCTCTTTTGTCACCCTTGCCCGTTCACGGCGCCCGGTCCGTCTGGGGCTGGTTCTGGGCTTGTCGGCGCTCGCGTTCGGCCTGGCCGGGTGCGCCGGCTGGTCCGACAAGCTGCCCAGCGTGGCCACCATGGTGACGCCGTACAAGGTCGACGTGTTGCAAGGCAATGTGGTGACCCGCGAACAGGCGCAGGCCCTGCAGACCGGCATGTCGCGCAACCAGGTGCGCGATGTGTTGGGTTCGCCCTTGCTGCAAAGCGTGTTCCACGCCGATCGCTGGGATTACGTTTTCACCTTGCGCCGCCAGGGGCAAGAGCCGCAGCAGCGCAAGCTGGCGGTGTTCTTCAAGGGCGATGTGATGGAGCGGTTCGAAAGCGACGAGCTGCCCAGCGAAGCCGAGTTTGTCGCGTCCCTGGACGCGCGCCGCCCGACCGAAAAACAGCCTGCGCTGGTCGCCAGCGAAGAGCAGCTCAAGGCGTTCCAGGAGCGCAACGCGGTGGCCGAAAACGCCACCGAACCCGCACAGCCCAGCGCCGCACCGGCGACCAGCTACCCGCCGCTGGAGTCTTCCGGAGCCGGCCGATGAGCGCCGTGCCCCAGGTGGTGCACCGCGTGTGCGTGGCCGGCGCCAGCGGCCGCATGGGCCAGATGCTGGTGCAAGCCATCCGCGACAGCGGCGACTGCGCGCTGTCGGGTGCACTCGATATCGCCACCAGCCCGGCCATCGGCCAGGACGCGGGCGCGCTCGCCGGTCAGGCCAATGGGGTGGCCATCACCGCCGACCTCGCGCAAGGCCTCTCGGGTAGCCAGTTCCTGATCGACTTCACCCGGCCCGAGGGCAGCATGGCGCATCTCCGTGCCTGCGTGGAACACGGCGTGAACGCGGTGATCGGCACCACCGGTTTCAGCGAGGCGCAAAAGGCCGAGATCGCGCAAGCCGCCAGCCGCATCGCCATCGTCATGGCACCCAATATGAGCGTGGGCGTCAACGTCACCCTCAAGCTGCTGGAGATGGCGGCCAAAGCCCTGTCCACCGGCTACGACATCGAGATCATCGAGGCGCACCACCGCCACAAGGTGGATGCGCCCAGTGGCACCGCCTTGAAGATGGGCGAGGTGATCGCCGACGCGCTGGGACGCGACTTGAAAGACTGCGCCGTGTACGCCCGCGAAGGCGTGACCGGCGAGCGCGATCCCTCCAGCATCGGGTTTGCCACCATACGGGGCGGCGACATCGTGGGCGACCACACGGTGCTCTTTGCCGGTACCGGCGAACGCATCGAGATCGCGCACAAATCCAGCAACCGCTCGGGTTATGCCCAGGGCAGCTTGCGCGCGGTGCGCTTTCTGGCGGGGCAGAAAACCGGCCTTTACGACATGTTCGACGTGCTCGGCCTGCGCTGAGACCACCCCCTTCCCCGGAGACCACCCTGTGGGCATTTGGCAAACCCTGGTGATGGGCGACACCATCAGCCGCAGCGTGGCCCTGGGGCTGCTGGCGATGTCGGTGGCGAGCTGGGTCGTGATTCTCTGGAAGGCCTGGCTGTTGCGCCGCGCCATGGCCGACTTGCGCCTGGCCACCGCGGCCTTCTGGCAGGCCAGCGATCTGGACCAGGCCGGGCAGCGCCTGGCGGCGCTGGATCCGCAGCGACTGCTCACGCCACTGGTGCAGGCCGCTCGCGGTATCGGGCAGGCCGGCAGCAACACCTTGGCCGCCGCCGGCGACCGTGCGCAACAGCTCACCCGCGTGCTGCGCGACGCTTTGCACGGCGTCTTGCACCGCTTGCAGTTTGGCCAGGTCTTGCTGGCCACGGTCGGGTCCACCGCGCCCTTCGTGGGCTTGTTGGGCACGGTCTGGGGCATCTACCACGCGCTCACCGGCATCGGCTTGGACGGCCCGTTCCGCATCGAACAGGTGTCGGGCCCGGTGGGCGAGGCCTTGATCATGACCGCCGCCGGTCTGGCCGTGGCGATCCCCGCCGTGCTGGCTTACAACGTGCTCGGGCGCCAGATCGCGCGCATCGAGGCCGATCTCGAAGGTTTTGCGCTCGACCTGCGTGAACTGCTCGCACACCCGGGCGCCGAACCGCTGACAGGCCCGGCGCCATGAGCTTCGGCCGGCTGGAAAAACCCGCCGGGCACCAGCCCATGAGCGACATCAACGTGACGCCCCTGGTGGACGTGATGCTGGTCTTGCTGGTGATCTTCATCATCGCCGCACCGCTGATGGCCAGCCGCCTGGCGCTGCAGCTGCCGCAAGCCGAAACGCCCAACACTGCGGCCCCCGATCCCGCCGGATTTGTGACGCTGGCGCTCGACGCCTCGGGCCACTTGTTCTGGGACGAGCAACCGGTGGACGACGCCGCGCTGCCGCAGAAGCTGGCCGAGGTGGCGCGCCGCAATCCGCAGACCGAATTGCAGTTGCGGGCCGACACCCAGGTGCCCTATGGCCGCGTGGTGCAGCTCATTGGCCTGGCCCAATCCGCGGGGCTTTCGCGCATCGGCTTCGTGGCTGTGGCGCCGCCGGGCACGCCTGCGCGCTGAACCGAGTACGCCCGCGCGCCGAGGGGCCTGGGCCAAGGCCTAAAATCGCCTTTTGATGTCGGCGCCGCACCTCTGCGAGATGCGCTGCGCTGGAGCCCCTTTTTCAGCCACCCAACCGAGCCTGCGGACCCCGTTCCATGCAAGAAAAATACGACCACGGACGAGTTGAGCGCGCCGCGCACGACCACTGGAACGCCACCGACGCCTACCGCGTCACCGAAGACCAGAACAAGAAGAAGTTCTACGCCTGTTCCATGCTGCCCTACCCCAGCGGCAAGCTGCACATGGGCCATGTGCGCAACTACACCATCAACGACATGCTGGCGCGTTACCTGCGCATGAACGGCCACAACGTGCTGATGCCCATGGGCTGGGACGCGTTTGGCCTGCCGGCCGAAAACGCCGCCTTGAAGAACGGCGTGCCTCCGGCCCAGTGGACGTATGAGAACATCGCCCACATGAAGCAGCAGATGCAGGCCATGGGCTTGGCCATCGACTGGAGCCGCGAGGTCACCACCTGCGACCCGAGCTACTACAAATGGAACCAGTGGCTGTTTTTGAAGATGCTGGAAAAGGGCATTGCTTACCGCAAGACCCAGGTCGTGAATTGGGACCCGGTGGACCAGACCGTGCTGGCCAACGAACAGGTGATCGACGGCAAGGGCTGGCGCACCGGTGCCACGGTGGAAAAGCGCGAGATCCCCGGCTACTACCTCAAGATCACCGACTACGCCGAAGAGCTGCTGGGCGAAGTGAAAGACGGCCTGCCCGGCTGGCCCGAGCGCGTGAAGCTGATGCAGGAAAACTGGATCGGCAAGAGCGAGGGCGTGCGCTTTGCGTTCCCGCACGCGATCACAGACGCCTCGGGCGCGCTGATCGGCGACGGCAAGATGTACGTGTTCACCACGCGCGCCGACACCATCATGGGCGTCACCTTCTGCGCCGTCGCACCCGAGCACCCGCTGGCGGTGCACGCGGCGGTGTCCAACCCGGCGCTGGCGGCGTTCATTGATGAGTGCAAGAGCGGCGGTACCACCGAAGCCGAACTGGCCACGCAAGAGAAGAAGGGCATGGCCACCGGCCTGTTCGTGGCGCACCCGCTCACCGGCGCACAGGTCGAGGTGTGGGTGGGCAACTACGTGCTCATGGGCTATGGCGACGGCGCCGTGATGGGCGTGCCCGCGCACGACGAGCGCGACTTTGCGTTCGCCAACAAGTACGGCCTGGCGATTCAGCAGGTGGTGGCCGTGGATGGCGAGGCCTTCAGCCCCACCGTGTGGGCCGACTGGTACGGCGACAAGCAGCGCGGCGTGTGCGTGAACTCCGGCGCCCTCGACGGCCTTCCGTTCAAAGAAGCGGTAGCCAAAGTGGCCGAGCTGCTGGCCGCCAAGGGCCTGGGCGAGACAAAGACCACCTGGCGTTTGCGCGACTGGGGCGTGAGCCGCCAGCGCTACTGGGGCACGCCCATCCCCATGATCCATTGCGCCGAACACGGTGCGGTACCGGTGCCCGAAAAAGACCTGCCGGTGGTGCTGCCGCAAGACTGCATTCCCGACGGTTCGGGCAACCCGCTGCACAAGCACGAAGGCTTTCACGCCGGCGTGGTCTGCCCGGTGTGCGGCCAGCCCGCGCGGCGCGAGACCGACACCATGGACACCTTCGTGGATTCGGCCTGGTACTTCATGCGCTACTGCGACCCGAAGAACGCCGACGCCATGGTGGGCGCGGGCACCGACTACTGGATGCGCGACCAAGAAAAGGCCAGCGGCGGCAGCGGCATGGACCAGTACATCGGTGGCATCGAACACGCCATCCTGCACCTGTTGTACGCGCGCTTCTGGACCAAGGTGATGCGCGACCTGGGGCTGGTGAAGATCGACGAGCCTTTCACCAAACTGCTCACGCAGGGCATGGTGCTCAACCACATCTACAGCCGCCGCACCGCCAAAGGCGGCAAAGACTATTTCTGGCCGCACGACGTGGAGCATGTGCTCGACGAGGGCGGCAAGATCGTGGGCGCGAAACTCAAGAACCCCGCCACCAGTGGCGAGGGCATGCTGCCGGTGGGCACGGCCATCGACTACGAGGGCGTGGGCACCATGTCCAAGTCCAAGAACAACGGCGTCGATCCGCAGGTGCTGATCGAAAAATACGGCGCCGACACGGCGCGCCTGTACACCATGTTCACGGCCCCGCCCGAAGCCACACTGGAATGGAACGACGCGGCGGTGGAAGGCAGCTACCGTTTTCTGCGCCGGGTCTGGCAGTTCGGAGCCAAGCTCGCCCAGGGCGCCGACCTGGGTGCGCAGGCAAAGAGCGTGTCGTCCAAGCCCCTGGGCAAGGCGGCCAAGGCCTTGCGGCTGGAGATCCACACCGTGCTCAAGCAGGTGGACTACGACTACCAGCGCATGCAGTACAACACCGTGGTCTCGGGCGCGATGAAGATGCTCAACGCCTTGGACGATTTCAAAGGCGATGGCTCTACCGGTGACAACGCTGCACTCGCCGAAGGCTTTGGCATTCTGCTGCGCTGCATCTATCCGGCCACACCGCACATCGCGCACACGTTGTGGAGCGAGCTGGGCTACCCGGCCGCCAACGGCGAACTGCTCGACGCGCCCTGGCCGCAGCCCGATGAAGCCGCTTTGCAGCGCGACGAGATCGAACTGGTGTTGCAGATCAATGGCAAGCTGCGCGGCAGCATCACAGTGCCCGCCGACGCCGACAAGGCCACCATCGAAGCCGCTGCGCTGAGCAGCGAGGCCTTTCTGAAGCAGGCCGAAGGCGCGGCGCCGAAAAAGGTGATCGTGGTGCCGGGGCGCCTGGTCAACGTGGTGGTTTAAGGAATGGCCATGACACGTTTGCACACCGCCACCGCCGCCACATCCGACCCCCGCATGGACGCCGCCCGCCGCCGCTGGTTGCGTGGCGTGGCGGGCGTGGCAGGCCTGGTGGCGCTGTCGGGTTGCGGCTTCGCGCTGCGCAAGGCGCCGCAACTGGCCTTCAGCGCGGTGCGGGTGCAAGGGGGAAACGAGGCCGGTGTCACGCGCGAATTGCGCCGCGCCCTGGAAAATTCGGGCGTGCAAGTGTTCACCAGCGCCAGCAGCGCGGGCGATGCAACCGAACAAGCGGTGATCGAGGTGCTGCAGGACCAGCGCGAACGGGCGGTGGTGGGCCAGACCGCCACCGGCCAGGTGCGTGAACTGCAGCTGCGCACGCGCTTCCGGTTTGCGCTGCGCACGCCTGCGGGCGAAGAACGCATTCCTTCCACCGAGCTGCTGCTGGAGCGCGACATCAGCTTCACCGAAACCGCTGTGCTGGCCAAAGAAGCCGAAGAGGCCTTGCTGTACCGCGACATGCAAAGCGACATCGTGCAGCAAGTCATGCGCCGCCTGGCTGCGGTGTCCGCGCTCTAGGGCCTGTTCACACTATTTTTTCAAGATGCGTTGCGGATCAAAAAGGCCATGCGCAAGGCGCAAAATGCAGCCGGGGTCTCCCCCCGGCCAGGCTTTGCAACGCCGCGCATGGCCTTTTTGGCCGCAACCCGAAGGGAAAGAGGTGAAAACAGTGCCACTCGTTGTTGCCCTCCTAGGCCAGACGCCCGGTCTGGCCGTCGTCGTGCGCCTAGATGGGCGCTGTTTTCACCTCTTTCGCACTTGGAAAAATAGTGTGAACAGGCCCTAATGCAGGTCGCTGCCGCACAAATCGCTGCCCAGTTGCAACGGGGCTTGAAGAGCCTGTACACCTTGCACGGCGACGAGCCGCTGCTGATCCAGGAAGCGGCCGATCTGATCCGCTCCGTGGCGCGCGAACAAGGCCATACCGAACGCACCGTGCACACGGTGGCGGGCGCGCACTTCGACTGGGGCGAGGTGCTGGCCAGCGGCGGCTCGCTCAGCCTGTTTGCCGACAAGCAGATTGTGGAAATCCGCGTGCCCTCGGGCAAGCCGGGCAAAGACGGCTCGCAGGTGCTGCAACAGATCGCCGCCAACGCCCAGGACAACGACAGCACGCTCACCCTGATCCTGCTGCCGCGCCTGGATGCCGCCACGCAAAAAGGCGCCTGGTTTGGCGCGCTGGACAGTTTTGGCGTCACGGTGCGGGTGGACCCGGTGGACCGCAAGGCCTTGCCGCAGTGGATCGCACAGCGCCTGCAGCAGCAAGGCCAACGCGTGGCGGCGGGCGAAGAAGGCCAGCGCACGCTGCAGTTTTTTGCCGACCGGGTGGAAGGCAATCTGCTGGCCGCGCACCAGGAAATCCAGAAGCTGGCGCTGCTGCACCCGGCGGGCGAGCTGGGCTTTGAGCAGGTGGAAACCGCTGTGCTCAACGTGGCGCGTTACGACGCTTTCAAGCTGGCCGAGGCGGTTCTGGGCGGCCAGGTTCTGCGGGTGCAGCGCATGCTCGACGGCCTGCAGGCCGAAGGCGAAGCGGCGGTGCTGGTGCACTGGGCGCTGGCGGAAGACATTCGCACGCTCAACCGCATTCGAGCGGCCATGGACGCCGGGCGCCCCTTGCCGATGGCGCTGCGCGAAAACCGCGTGTGGGGCGTGAAAGAAAAGCTCATGGAGCGCGCCCTGCCGCTGCTGAGCGCGGCCACGCTGGCCCAGTGGCTGGACAACGCCCACACGGTGGATGGCATCGTCAAAGGCTTGAAGAAACCCGACTGGCCCAGCGACCCCTGGAACGCCTTGCACCGCATGGCCATGCAGGTGGCACAGGCCTGCGCGCTGCGTTAGGCAGCCGCGTCAGCGGATCGCCGCTTGCCGCCGTGCCGCCGCGCGGAAATCGCTCGGTGAGAGGTCGGCGTGGTCGCGGAACACCCGGCTGAAATGGGCTGCGCTGTTGAAGCCCCAGGAAAAAGCAATCTCGGTGATGCTGCGCTGTGACAGCGCCGGGTTTTTCAGGTCGCGCATGCAGGCATGCAGACGGCGGCGCAGGATGTGGTGCGCCAGCGTTTCGTCTTCATCGCTGAAGGCGTTGTGCAGGTGGCGCTTGCTGCAGTTCAAGGCGCTGGCGATGCGGTCGATGGACAGGCCGGGATCGCGCAAATGCTGGCCAATGTGCTCTCGAATCCGGTCGCGAAACGCCTCCAGCTGGGTCGTGGCATTTTCTTGCCCCGCCAGCTCCAGCAAGGACAGGCGCACCAGTTCGATGATCAGCTCACCGGCTCCACGCGCAGCCGACGGGCTCATGCTCGGCAGCTCCTGCGATGTGCTGCGCATGGTCTCCAGCGCCACGCGCGAGATGCCGCTGGTACCGCCCACCCGGCGCGCCATCAAGGGGTCCAGGCGCAGACCGCGCTCCGAAAGTTTCTCCTTGGGCAGCATCACGATCAGGTGATCGACCCGCTCCGGGTTGGCGATTTCATAGCTGCCCGTGGTGTCGTAAATCGCCCAGCCCCCGGGCCGCACCCAGGCCTGCCGACCCTTTTGCTCCACCATCGCACTGCCCTGGGTGGGCGCGACGATTTTGAGGTAGCTGGTATCGCTGGCGCGCGCCAGGTGCTGGCTGCGCAGCACACGGTGGCGGTTGGCCTGGAGCTGGGTCATGACCACGTCGCCCGCGTGTGAAGCGCTCATGTGCCCGTCGAACCCGGTGTCGCCGTACAGATCCGACTCCAGGCCACCGAAGTGGGACCAGATCCAGTCGCGCCAGACCGCCGCGCGCTCAACGGGCGCGACGGCATCGGTGGTCATGACCTGGGTGGCTTGCATGGTGTGGGAGGTGTCTCTGTGGGTGAAAGGGAAATTATGGGCGGATGTGCACGCCTTGGGGGCTTGCAGGTTTGAGGGTTAACCCGCAACGGTGTGCACGCTCAGTCAAGCAGCTTGTGCACCACCAGCCAAGCACGGAAGGGGGTCTCTCCTTACGATTTGCGGGTCGGTTTTGCACAACACAGGAGACATGCCATGGTCCAGTCCACACGCCGTTTGATTATCAAGAGCGCCGCCGCCACGGTCGGCGCCATGTCCATCGCGCCCAGTCTGTTCGCGCAGTCAGGCCCGGTGCGCGTGGGCTACGCCATCGCGCGCACGGGTCCCTGGACCGGTGGTGCGCAGGTGAGCCAGGAGCCCAATTACCTGCTCTGGGCCGAGCAGCAAAACGCCATGGGCGGGATCAGTGTGAAGGGCGTGAAGCGCCCGATCGAGCTGATCAGCTACGACGACCGCAGCGACATCGAAACCTGCGTGCGCACCTACGAAAAATTGATGGGCAGCGACAAGGTTGATCTGGTGCTGCCGCCCTGGGGCAGCAACGCCAATTTTGCGGTGGCCCCGCTGGCCAACCGTTACCAGTACCCCTTCCTCGCGCCCACGGCACTGTCCAAAAAACTGGTCGAAATGCGCCTGCCGTATTTCTTCTTGCTGTTGCAACAGCCCGCACCGATGACGACGGCGCTGGTCGACATGCTCAAGGCCAGTGGAGCCAAGACGCTGGCCTGCATCTACGTGGACGACTTGTTCGGTCTGGAGAACTACGCCGCACTCAAGGT